>JANMIM010000328.1:0-3753 GCA_031375795.1 Bacteroidota bacterium | reverse complement strand
AATCGCTGGGTACGGAATCTACATTTCAGATGCAGAACAATGGTTCCACAGGCTACATCTCTTTGGGTGGTTGGAACATGGGCGCCACAAAGCTCGGCTTTGGTCCCAATACCAGCCCTAAGATGGTGGTGGATTTTGCGAATGGCGGAGTAGGAATTGGTACCGCCTCGCCGGGGTATAATTTGGTCGTGTATGGTAATGGAGGCGTTGCCCAAACACAAGTAGGTGCAGATGCAGACCATTTTATCCATCAGTACAGTGGATCGACAGGCGACAACGATGCCGCAATTGTCGTCGACAACGGGCAAGCGCTGAGGTTTGGCCAATGGGCGGATGCAGGCAGTAGTGGATGGCAAGAAAATGTGAGAATTGCAAGCAATGGCCGTGTAGGTATCGGAACTGCGACACCAGTAACTCAAATGCATGTCCTCCATCAAGCAGGAGGCGGCACAGAAGGACTGGAAATTGAGCGATATGGCAATTCAAATTGGAGTTTTTACGTCGGCGACGCTAGCGTTGGAAATGAATTGAGGCTTTACGCAGCTGGAACGCTGAAGGGTGCTTTTAACGCGACAACTGGCGCATATACAGCCCTTTCAGATGCGCGCCTGAAAACAGCAGTCATCGATTTGGAGCCTGTACTCGAAAAGGTCAAAGCCTTAGATGTGAAACGTTATGCCTTCATTTCAGATCCGAACCAAGAGACCCATATCGGTATGATTGCGCAGGAAGTGGAAAAGCAATTTCCGGAATTTGTCACACATTCTTTGGGCGACGGCGCCGATCAATACCGTATGGATTACAGCGGCTTCGGCGTGTTGGCCATCAAAGCGATTCAGGAGCAGCAGGCCCAAATCGACGCCCTCAAAGCAGAGATCGCTGCGATGAAGAAGTAATCATCGATGTTGTGTACTTTCAATTTCAAGAACATGAAAACATACATCGTAATATTTTTCATAGCCCTGCTCCCATGCCTGCTCAGCGCCCAGACGATTGAGCGCAACGTCATCTCCAGCGGCGGCACCGCCACCGTCACGGGCACCGGCATGCAAGTCTCCCAAACCATCGGCGAGCCGATGGTCAAGGGATTCTATCCCGGCAGCCTCATCGTGACCGAGGGCTTTCAACAAAGCAGCCCGGTCATGGTCAGCGCTGAGGAAAGCCTTGAAAACACCGCTGCATTCACCGTCTACCCCAATCCCGTGGGCGACCTGCTGAATGTGCGCATCGAGTCCACCAAGGCGCTGAACCTCGAGCTGTCGTTTACCGACATCCAAGGCCGCAGCACCATCCTGCCCAGCACCCAAGTCGCCGTGAATGGCAGCGTGACCCAATCGATCGACTGCGCTGCCGTCGCCGCAGGCACCTACCTACTCATGATCCGCGACACCAAGACCGGCAGCGTGCAGACGCTGCAAGTGCGCAAGGTGGACTGATCCTGAAATTTGCAACCGACGACACCTCAGCACCCACGGCCGTCAGCCGTGGGTGCTGCCCGGTTTGGGGGCAATGGCCCATCACCAACCAATGCAGCAAGGCTTGAAAAAATCATTGATTTCAATGATTGGAATTCTCAAAAAACGAAGGCAGCGGCAAAAAAACCATTAGAATCAATGATTGATTGGTTTGTCCTTAACCTTCAATTTTACAAAGTCAATTTGATCGTCCTCAAAAATCAACATATTTAATATGAAAAAATCAATTCTTCTCATTTCTATTTTAGCCATCCTCTTGAGCGCGTGCACCAAGGATCCCGAGGCTTGTTTTCAGGCGAATACATCCGCCGGAAACAAGTTCGCCTCTTTCAGCAATTGCAGCATCGATGCCATCAGCTATGACTGGGACTTTGGTGACGGCACCTCTTCACTGGCCCAAAGCCCCAACCATACCTTTGCAAACTATGGCACGTACCAGGTGAGCCTGCGTGTAGCGAACAAGAAAGGTGTCACCAGCACTGTGACCAAGACGGTGATCTTGCAAGCCAAGGAACCGCAGGCTTGTTTTGATGCCAGCACCACCACGGGAAGCAAGGTGGCTGTATTCAACAATTGCAGCATCGATGCCATCAGCTATGAGTGGGACTTTGGTGACGGCACCACTTCCCTGGTCCAAAGCCCTACCCATACCTATGCGAATTATGGCTCGTATCAAGTGAGCTTGCGTGTAGCCAATGAGGAGGGCGTCACCGATACGGAGACCAAAACCGTGATCTTGCAAGCCAATGTACCACAGGCTTGTTTTAATTTCACCACCACATCGTCGCCAAGACATTTCGATTTCCAGAATTGCAGCACCGATGCCACGACTTATGCTTGGGATTTTGGAGACGGGCAAACCGACAACACGGCGAATCCTTCACATTTTTACAACACAATTGGGGACTACACGGTGACCTTGGTAGCCACCGGCGAAGGCGGGAGCACCACGATCCAGCAAACGGTAAGCGTGAATTTCCAAGTCAATGGCTACAATGTCGTAAGCGTAGAGCATAGCGCTGGGTATTTCGACAAAGTCGGCGCCACGCTATGGTATGAGGGTCCCGGAGGATTCAACTTTACCGAGGTGGGCCGCGACCAATGGTCGGTGTATCTCTATGACAGCAATCGCGACATGCGCGTCCAGCTGGACCTTTACCTCAGAGAGGTCAAGTTTGCATACAACAACGCGCCCTACGCCTTTTTGTACACGATCACCTGGGCTGAATAGGCGTGCAAACAAGCCTGGCGCAAGGTGGATTGATCCAAATTGCCAACTCGACGTACTATTGCAAGCCCGCAGCCAATTGGTTGCGGGCTTTTTGTGTTGCGGCTGACTTTTCTTTTATAAATGGCGGTTCAATTTCCGGCTTAGCTGGGTGTGAAAAAGGCATTTCCCAACTCGTCTATATAATAGTGTAGTTTGCCGTCTCCGGTGGCGGGCCATACGCGGGCGATGCCGCCTTCGAAGCATTGTACGGCGGCATAAATGCAGGGGATGACGAGCTTGCCTTTGCTGTCACAAAATCCCCAGAGACCATCGCGGGATACGGCGACCAAATTTCCATTTTCGCAGCGGGTGCTCATCCACTCCCTTTGGATTTTGTCGATGGCATTGCCCTCGCACTCAAACCTGTGTCCGCGGCTGTCGACCTTGCATTGGCGGCCTTCATGGCTCACGGTCGTGAACCCCAGGTAGCCAAGGGAATCGCGCTTGAGCCGCGCTGCAGATTGGCTGCGCAAGTCGATGTCCACGATCAAGCGACCATTGCGGTCGATGATGCCGTAGCGGATCTCCTTGATCACGCTTTGGTCCTTGGCGACGCTCGCGCCCACGATCGCAAATCCGCGCCTGAAAGCCTCGGCGCGCTCGTACCGATATGGAATCCGCAATTTGCCCTCGACATCCACGTAGCCATATTTCACGCTGCCTTGGTCCACGAGTTTGCACACCGCCGCCAATCCCTCCGCGAGATTGCCCAGGGACTGGTAGCCATTGTCCAATGGAAACTCAACCTCGCCATTGCGCTGCACAAACACCCAGTTGCCGGCCTTGTTCACGGCGGCGCGGCCTTGAAAAAAGCCCGCTTCCTGCACCGCATCAAAAAGGAAGGGAATGACCTCCTGCCCGCGTGCATTGATGAATCCCCAGCGGTTCTTGAGCTTGGCAGCACAAAGCCCCTCGCTCATCGGTTGCAGCAGGTCATACTGGCAGGGAACGCGCAGCTGCCCCTCGATGTCGATCAATCCAAACCGGCCGTCGATCTGCGCGACGGCA
>JANMIM010000286.1:0-4538 GCA_031375795.1 Bacteroidota bacterium | reverse complement strand
GATATGCCGCCGCTTGTAATGCCCCACCTCGTGTGCCAAGACCGCTAGGATCTCCCGTTGCGACATCTGCGCGATGAGCGTGTCAAAGAGCACGATGCGCTTGCGCGACCCAAAGCCCGAGAAAAATGCATTTGCCTTGGTGCTGCGCCGCGAGCCGTCCATCACCATGATATTCCCCAGCGGAAAACCCACCTTGCGGCTGTATTCCTCGATCGCCGTCCGCAATTCGCCCTCCTCCAAAGGCTGCAACTTGTTGAAGATCGGCAGCAGCAGGCTCGTGTAGAGAAACTGGACCAAGAATGAAACCCCCGAGATGCCGAACCAAAACCAGATCCAAAAGTCAGCTTTCCATTGATCCACCAGCCAGATGAAGACAAAGAGGATCGCCGGACCCAAGAGCAGGCCCAGCAGCAGCCCCTTGAGCTTGTCAAACAGCCAGGTCTTGAGCGTCGTCTTGTTGAAGCCATATTTCTCCTCGATCACAAAGGTGTCGTAGAGCGAAAACGGCATCCCCAACACGCCATTCGCCACCGAGAGGATCCCAAAAAAGGCCAATGCCAGCCAGAAGGGGTCAGAAATCGACAGCCGCAGCCAGCTGTCCAGATGGCCCAAGGCACCGGTGAGCAAGACCACAAGCGTCGCGACAAAGCTCAAAGTGGACCCCAAGAAGCCAAACCGGGACTTTTCCCGCTGGTACTGCTGGGAGCTGCGGTATTTTTCCTTGTCGTAGAAGGGGCGCAGGTGTTCGGGCAATTCGGGACGCATCCTGCTCAGGTTCAGGAGCTCCAGGACGCGATCGAGCGCATATCCAAAGCAGACGATCGCGACGATGACGATTAGGGTGGTGGCGGATGACATGTGCCAAATGTAAGGAAATGTACAGTCGCCGCGCCATCCCCCGGCCCAGAATGCCCAGATCCTCGCCGCAACAATGCCGCAGCCCAGAAAAATTATTTGCAACTATGTTGCATGTAAGATTTCTGGCATTATATTTGACTTTCGGATTCCAGTATGCAACGCATTCGCTCCTATATCGCTTGGATCATGCTCGTCGCCACGATGGCGACTGCTATGCCTCGCACATGGGTACACGACTGCAACAATGGCTGGGACGAACACCAATTGCATGGTCAGGCAGGTTCCCATGACCAAATCGAGCACGAAAATTGCCCGATTTGCGACTTTGCCCCGACCTCGTCCGTGCAGCCCTTGCTGGTCTTGCAACTTACCGCACCGACCGACCATTCCCCCCAACAAACCACATTCACCTCGATCCTCTCCAATCCCATCCTCGGCCCACAAAGCCAAAGAGGCCCCCCCGCCGCCTAAGGCATTCCCAGGTTGATACAGGAGGTTTGCCCAGCAAATCCCCCATCGCCCACATCCCAAGAAGTAAGCAGTCCAGTGTCCGCAGGCAACGGTCCACTGTTCACCTCCCCACTGTTCACTTTTCACTGTTCACTTTTCACTTCCCCACTTTTCACTTCCCGATGAGGATGAAACCCATACCGTTGATGCTGTGCCTGTTATGCATAGGTCTGAGCTTCAGTGCCTACGCACAGCCCGGTGGCCGCCACTGCAACCACGCGATCTATGGCGTGGTCACCGACAGCGAGACGCTCGAGCCACTCGTGTATGCACGGGTGTATTTTGAGCGCCTGGGCACAGGCGCCGTGACGGGCATGAATGGCGAGTTTCGCATCGACGGCCTCTGCGACGGCCCCGATACCCTCACGGTCTCCCACATCGGCTGCGGCACGCAGGACTTCCCGGTCACGATTGAGGAAGATACCCACTTCGACATCCAATTGCCGCACAGTCAGAGCCATCTGGACACTGTGCACATCCACGACAAACACGCCGACAGCAAGCCCACGCAGTCTGAGTCCTCCATCAGCGGCAAGGAACTGGACAAGACGGCCGGCAAGTCGCTCGGCGAGGCGCTCAAGGAGTTGTCGGGCGTGAATGCGCTGCAGACGGGGCCGAGCATCTTCAAGCCGATGATCCACGGCATGCACAGCAACCGCATCGTGATCATGAACAATGGCGTGCGGCAGGAAAGCCAACAGTGGGGCAGCGAGCATGCCCCGGAGATCGACCCTTTCACCGCGACCAAGCTCACGGTTGTGAAGGGCGCGAATGGCGTTCGCTACGGCCCCGACGCCATCGCGGGCGTGATCCTCGTGGAGCCCGGTCCCCTGCCCGACAGCGTGGGCGTGCATGGCTCGCTCAATTTTGTGGGCATGAGCAATGGATGGATGGGTGCCTCGGCCGGCATCTTGGAGGGCCGGTTCCAGCGCGCACCTGCACTCGCGTGGCGCTTGCAGGGCAGCCTCAAGCGCGGCGGCAACGTGCACACGCCCGACTATGTGCTCGCCAACACAGGCTTGCGCGAGGCCAATTACAGCGGGGCCGTCGCCTGGACCAAGGAGCGCTTTGGCATCGAGGCATTCTACAGCCACTTCAGCAACGACATCGGGATCTTCTCGGGCTCACACATCGGCAATCTCACCGACCTGCAGGCCGCGATCGCGAGCGACACGCCGCTGGTGCACGACGTATTCAGGTACGCGATCGGGCGGCCCTTCCAGCATATTGCGCATGACCTCGCCAAGCTCAAGTTTTGGGTCGAGACAGGCCACGTCGGCAACCTCACGGCTACATTTTCCTACCAGCACAACCGCCGGCAGGAGTTTGACAACCATCGCTCCTCTACAAATGCAGGCTTGCCGCAGCTGGATTATGGCATTGGCACGGCTTCGGGGGAGGTCTTGTGGGAGCATAATAAATGGCATAGCCTCAAAGGGATGGTCGGCCTCACCGCGCAAAACCAGATCAACCAGTACCTCGGTTTCTATTTCATCCCCAATTTCATCAACTACAACGTCGGGCCGTTTTTGATCGAGCGTTTGGTGAAATTGCGTTGGGAATTGGAGGCCGGGGTACGGTATGATTATCGCTGGAACCAAGCCTTTTTCTGGCAGGACGGAGCCATCGTTTCGCCCATCCAATCTTGGCAAAATTTCAGCGGCAGCCTCGGCGGATTGGTGCGCGTGAATGAGCACATGAGCATCCACGCCAACTTTGGCAGCGCCTGGCGTCCGCCGACCATGAACGAGTTGTACAGCAGGGGCTTGCACCATGGCTCGGCGAGCTACGAGATCGGCGACAGCACGCTCGACTTGGAGCAGGCCTGGAACTCGGCGCTGTCATTGCAATACAAGGGCCACGGCAAGTTCACCGGCGAGCTCGGCGTGTATTACAACTTGATCAACGACTTCATTTACCAAGAGCCCGTGCAGCCCGCGACGCTCACGATCCGTGGTGCCTTTCCGACCTTTGTGTACAAGCAGGTCGATGCGCGGTTCATGGGCGTGGATGCCTCGTTTTCCTGGAATTTTACCGACCACTTGCGTTGGCATGGCAGGGCGAGCATGGTGCGTGCCCAAAATTTGACCTTGGATTTGCCTTTGATCTTCATTCCAGCAGATCGGTTTGAGTCGGGTCTGGGCTACGAATTTGTCGGTGGCAAGCTGTTGCAGGCGCCGTCACTGAGCCTGGGCGGCGTGTACACGCGGCACCAAAACCGTTTTCCCGAGGGATTGGATTATGCCCTGCCGCCATCGGCCTATTTTTTGCTGAATGCGGAGTTGGCGACGACGATGACCCTGGGAAAATTCCACATGGACCTGAACCTGGGCTGCTACAACATGCTCAATGCCCGCTACCGCGAATACATGAACCGCTTCAGATATTATGCCGACGAAATGGGCCGCAATATATCGCTGCGGATCAAAATACCTTTTGTGATTTCATCCAATAAAAATAGTTAATCAATGCGTTAAGCGTATGAAAAAGACAACATTTTTGAGTTTGATTGCACTCTTGTTCACCGTCATCTTTGTTGCAAGTTGCAAGCCCGACGATCCCGACGATCCCAATGAGGAAGAGGTGATCACCAAGGTGTCGCTGACATTTACCAACGCTGCCACGGGAGCCTTGGCATCCGAGGCCATTTATTCCGACCCCGACGGGGCAGGTGGCGCCAACCCTGTGCGCTTTGATTCCATTCGCTTGGATTCCGGCAAGACCTACAATGTGCGCATCGCCCTGTATGACGAGTCAGATGCCGGCAACATCAAGAACATCACCGACGAGGTGCAGGCCGAGGCGGCAGAGCACCTCTTTTGTTACACGCCGACGGGTCCAAATATTACGGTCACCAAGACCGACAGCGACGGCAGCTTCCCGATCGGCATCACCACGACCTGGGTCGTCGGCAATCCCGCGACAGGTACGATGCGCGTCGAGTTGCGGCACCAACCCGACAGCACCAAGGACGGCAGCTGCACCCCCGGCGCGACCGACGTGCAGGTGGACTTTCGGGTGCTTGTGAATTGAATTTTTTTGTTGACTGATATTTTGCAAAAACGACCGCCGCTGGCAGATGCTGGTGGCGGTTTTTCTTGGATACGATTCAGCGATTTCTCAGATGCTTGTATGCCAAATTTGGGAACCCCGACGTCTTGGACGCTGGT
>JANMIM010000285.1:0-2760 GCA_031375795.1 Bacteroidota bacterium | reverse complement strand
AGGGTGAAAGTAGGCTCCTAGGGATCAGAATTTACAGAATTTGCGGAATTTCCAGAATCTGGGCGCTGAGCTTGGATTCTGGAAAACTGCTTCCAAGGAGGGATCAGAATTTACAGAATTTGCGGAATTTCCAGCATCTGGGCGCTGAGCTTGGATTCTGGAAAACTGCTTCCAAGGAGGGAATCAGAATTCACGGAATTTCCAGAATCTGGGCGCTGAGCTTGGAATCTGGAAAACTGCTTCCAAGTAGGGAATCAGAATTCACGGAATTCACGGAATTTCCAGAATCTGGGCGCCGAGCTTGGATTCTGGAAAACTGCTTCCAAGGAGGAATCAGAATTCACGGAATTCACAGAATTTCCCGAATCTGGGCGCTGAGCTTGGATTCTGGAAAACTGCTTCCCAGGAGGGAATCAGAATTCACGGAATTCACGGAATTTACAGAATCTGGGCGCTGAGCTTGGGTTCTGGAAATTCTGGTAATTCTGCCTTCGTTGCAGAGGATCAGATTTCATGCAATTACCAGAGTATCAGCGCATCGCTTGTATTCTGGTAATTCTGCAAATTCTGCAAATTCTGATTCCAATGCGGGGGGACAGAATTCACCGAATACACAGAATAACCCGAACCGCAGCACATTGCTTGTATTCTGGAAATTCTGGAAATTCTGGAAATTCTGTTAATTCTGCTCCGTTTTGGCCATCTTCACTGAATAGCTGCGATCAGCCCCGACGATTCGCAGGATGTAGACGCCAGCTGGGACGTCTGCGGGGATCCTGGTAATCCCATCCTTTGGCAAAGCCGCTTCCAGTTGCAAACGGCCTTGGAGATCGAGGAGTTGGATGCTGCAATTGCCCTTGAATCGTGCGTTTTGGAGGTCGATGACGATGTCGTCACCTGACCAATAACTGCGAATTGCTGGATTCATGGCCTCATCGGTGGCGATCACCGGCGCATAAACGACCTGGATGTCGTCGATCCACATTTTGCTGCCGTTCACGGCTGTGGCCGATTCCGAGCTGGCCGTACACACCACCAATGCATAGGTCGGCGTGGTGGTATTGATGTAGGTAAAGGGAACCGAGAACCGCGTCCAATTGGAGACGTCGGCATGCGGAGTGAGGAACGTAGCCGTTCCATACACATACGGCACCGAGTTGGCATCCATCGGGTTGCGCACATCGTAATCTCCGTGGAGGTACACCTGCACTTTGCCTTGGTCATTGCCCGCCAAGACGTATTTGTAGTAGCCCACCAAACTGTCTGGTCGACCTGCAAATGGCCAACTAAAGGCGGCATCTGAGCGCAGCGTTTCGATGTATCCGTGGGCGGGATTGGCATCGGGCGCTTGTACTTTGCCAGTCGTCGCAATGCCATTGACGGGGGTGCCGAGGTAATTTCTGGTCCGCAATTCCGCACAGTAGCTGCCGGTATTGGGTGATGTCGCCCGATAACAAGTCTGTGGGCCCAAGCCTGCGAGTCCACCGCCCGTCTTGTTGCCGTTGAAATTGCTCGGCTCCTCATCGTTGTTCCCGACGCTGGTCCAGTTTTCAAAACCGATGTTGGGAAGTTGTGACTGGGCGACCACAGAGGCAGCCATGGCCAAAAGAAGGAATGAAAGTAGAAAATTCTTCATCATCAACGTGTTGTATAAATCATTGCAAACACCTTCGCCCCTCTCTTCGTGCAACCACAACGCATCTTGCAGCCTCCAACAGCAGAATATGCACGACACTTCGCCACGAAGGACAGATTTTCTGGGCGTTTTTGCAAGCATGTGAGCGACTTGGTCCAGCAATGCCTCGGAAAATCGCTACGATTTTCTGGGGCATCGGGCGACTTTGCATACCTATTTCGCTCGGGCCTGCAAACGTAATTTTGCCCTTTTGCTTATATTTGCAAGACTTATTCAAAGACAATGCATCTCTCGCGGCTCGACAACGAGGTATTTTTTAAGAAGGCGTTCACGGATCGCATCGTTTTCAAGGCTTTCGTAAAGGACATCGTCGGCATCGACGTAGACCCAGAAACGATTGAGACGGAAAAACGATTCGGCCCCAAAGTCGGGGATGTCGATTTCCGATACGATATTTTTGCGGAGGACAAGGTGCGTCGGGTAATCGTGGAAATTCAAAAGGTGCCTTATGACCATAGTTTTGATCGATTCTTGCTCTACCACATGCAAGCGATCACCGAACAACAAAGGAATGCCAAGAATTATTCGGTGGAAATGACGGTCTACACCATCGTCGTGATGACCGCACCCTACTTGTTGAACAAAAAAACCGGAGAATTTTACAATGACGAGGTCTTGATTTCATCGCTCAACCCTCGCAACCTCCAAGGCATCGAGCGCCGGATTTACAACCATGAGCTGATTTTCCTCAATCCGAACTACAGGGGAGCAGATACGCCCATCAATTACCGTGATTGGTTGGACTTGATTTACGAGAGCATCCATAGCCCGGAAAACCCACAAATCAACAATCAAAATCCAGGTGTGCGCCGTGCGAGTGAGCTGCTGGAATATGAAAACCTGACCGGCGAGGAGATCCGAATGGCGAAGATCGAGGTCATGAAGGAGGAATCCCAGCAATTGCGTGAGGAAGACAAGGCGCATCGTGTGGCGCTTAAGATGATTCTAAAGGGCTACGCCAATTCGGAAATCGAGGAAATCACCGAGCTTGACATTGATTTGATCGAGCTGATTCGGAAGAATAACCCATCGTAGGTTCCCTCAGCCTTTCCCTGCATCAGAAG
>JANMIM010000261.1:0-16628 GCA_031375795.1 Bacteroidota bacterium | reverse complement strand
GCCATTGGCGAGCTCGATGACGTCAAAGGAGGTTGCCGTCTTATTGGTCACAAACACACCGTTGCACTCGCCCTCCAATTGGATGTAGACGCGCAGGGGATGTTTTTCATTGACCACAATGTTCTTGGCGATGATGGGGTCGATCTCGATATGTGTGCGGCCATTGACGAGCTGCCCTTGGCCGTAGTCTTCAAACAGGATTTCGGGTCCCTCGGTGCAGTGCAGGGTCACGCGATCGCCGTGGAGGCCATCGGCGGTGGTGGAGACCGTGCCGGTACCGAAAATCTTATATTGTATTGCACCACTCCAGTAATCAACGCGGCAAATTACCCCGCCATTGTCGCAATAGACCGCTTGGGAGACGCCGAGGCTTGTATTGCGGGCATGCACGCCATTGGTCACGCCGTTGATGGATGCTCCGCCGCCAGCCACCAGGTAAGTCCCTGCTGCATTCTGCCCTGCGGCATAGATGCCAGTACCTGCAGTATTGACGTTGCGTGCATCAAGGCCATTTCCTGCAGATTGGTTGGACTGTCCATAGACGCCAGTCCCAATACCGGCGCCTGCGGCTGCAAAGTTGATACCTTGTACGCCTACCCCTCCAGCATTGAGCTGCTCTGCACGCACTGCCGAGCTACCGCTCTGATTGGTTTGGCCCGCGATACCGTAGCCGCCTGCTCCCGCGCCAGCTGCGGCTGTATTGAAGCCAAAGACGCCTGCGGTTGTCCCGGTGCTTGAGGCACCATTGATGGCTCGGCCCGTAGAAGTCACATCCAATGTAAAGCCAGGCGCAGCGGTGCCGATCCCGAGGCGACTATTTGTATTGTCCCAGTAGAGATTGGCATTGCTGGAGAGGGTATTGGCGGCATTCCAGAAGGCAACCCTCGTGGCAACGCCCGAACCGCCCACCTTGTTGTTGAATGTATTCCAGTCGGTTGCAGAGAGATAGCCATCGCTGCTCGTACCAGATTGTGTAATTCCCAGGGTGCCGGTGGATGTAATGGTGCCGCCTGTGAGAGGCGCGCTTGTGGCGACGGCCGTCACGCTCCCAGTGCCATTGCCGACCCTGACCCACACCGTACCGTCATAATACCAAAAACCTGCCGCACCGTCTGTCTGGTAGATCAGCAATCCGGTGGCCGGAGATGCAATCGCACTGCGTTGAGAAAGCAACATTCGTGGAACCAGCATACCTTTGGTCGTCGAGCTCACATCCAACATCGCGGATCCAGTCGCAGAGGCCCCTGTCCCATTGATCGCCACCGATTGGCCGCTCACCGTACAAATACCAAAAAGCAAAAACACAGATAGTACAACTACTGATTTCATAGAAAACCCAATTTTGACTGTGAATACCAATTACCAAACACACCAACCTAGCACTGCGGTAGCTAAAGTTAATGATAAATCTCACCAAAACAAAGGCCAGGTCCTCTTGGAATCCACATCTTACCCACAAGTCAAGGTAGCCTCAGGTTCCCCAAATTGCTTTTTGGACGAATCGGAGCCTGTTTTCTGGTTTGTCGCGCTGCCCAACTACCAAATTTCCGCGAAATGACGGTTGAGGCATTACATATAGATCGATCTGGTCGCTGAAGATTGGTCTTCAATTTACATGGTTTTGTCGGCTGGATTTGGCAGTTGGTGAAACAGACGCATCGAAAATTTTTCAGAAACATAACATTGAGTATCAATTAACCCGAGGTTCCTAATCCAAGATTCACGAACTTTGCGGCGTTGTCGTGAGACGCTATCTTCGGCGTTCTCCATTCGGTTTGAAAATTCTTGGAATGAAAAAAGCGCGTTTTATCGCCCAAGACAAGCAAGAGCAGCAATTTGCCGCAGCTCTTCGTAAAAATGTCAACAATTATTTCAAGGAAAATGGCATTTCCCCCAAAGCAAACACCGCCGTGGTCTTCCAGAGCATCAACATGCTCGCCCTTTACATCATTCCTTTTCTGCTGGTCCTGATCCTACCCATGCCGGGTTGGCTCGCATTGCTCATGCCCATCGTGGCTGGCATCGGACTCGCCGGCATCGGCATGTGCGTGATGCACGGCGGCGCCCATGAGGCCATCAGCAACCGCAAGTGGATCAACAATCTCCTGGGCTGGACGATGAACCTCCTCGGAAACAGCGTCTTTACCTGGAAGGTGCAGCACAACATGTTGCACCACACCTATACCAACATCAGCGGCATGGACCGCGACATCGCCACCAAGGGCCCGATTCGCCTCAGCGAGCATGCGCCCGAGGGATCGGTGCATCGCTTTCAATACATCCATGCCTTTTTTTTCTATGGCTTGATGACCCTGTCGATGATGGTCAAGGATTTTTCCCAGCTATTTGACTACCGCCGGCAAGGCATCACCCAAAAACAACAAGTGAGCTTTGGGTGGACGCTCACCAAGATGATCGTGATCAAGATCGTGCACTTCTCCATTTTCATCGGGTTGCCGATCCTGCTCACCGACTTCGCGTGGTGGCAGGTGATCATCGGCTGGTTTTTGATGCACTGGACGGGCGGCTTCATCTTGAGTGTGATCTTCCAACTCGCCCATGTGGTCGAGGGGGTCGAGCAGCCGATGCCCGACGCCGATGGCCTCATCGAAAACGACTGGGTGATCCATGAAATGCGCACCACAGCCAATTTCGCACGCAACAACCGCCTGCTCAACTGGTACATCGGCGGGCTCAATTTCCAGATCGAGCACCACATCTTTCCCAACATCTGCCACATCCACTACCCCAAGATCGCGCCGATCGTCGAGGCGACCGCCCGCGAGTATGGCGTGCCCTACATCTTGAAGCCCACGCTTTGGGACGCCTTGGTATCGCATGCGCGCCGCCTCAAGGAACTCGGGCGCATGACCCCTACAATGGGCTGAGCATCGGTTTTGCTACGTCCGATTCGGCATGAAAATCGACCCAACGGAGGGGAGCTAAAAAAATAATTGCCACAATCGAGATGGTTTTATCGATTTAGTCGCGATAAATCCCGATATTCCTGCTGTGTTTTGGACATCCTACATTGGGGTGGCATGTCTAGGGCCCCCATTTTAGGTATGAGAAAGACACGCTTTATTGCCGGCAACCCGCAAGAACAGCAGTTTGCAATGGCGCTTCGCAGAAATGTCAACCATTATTTTAAGGAAAATGGCATTTCTCCAAAAGCAAATTCGGCAGTCGCCTTGCAGATTATCAACATGCTGGCCCTGTACATCGTCCCTTTTGTCTTGATGCTCACCGTGCCAATGCCCATTTGGGTGGTTGCCATCCTGTGTGTGGTCGCGGGCACGGGCTTGGCTGGCATCGGCATGTGCGTCATGCATGGCGGCGCCCACGAGGCCATCAGTCACCACAAGTGGCTCAATACGCTCCTGGGGCTCACGATGAATCTCTTGGGCAACAGCTTGTTTACATGGAAGGTCAAGCACAACATGCTTCACCATACCTACACCAACATTGGCGGCATGGATGCCGACATTGCCTCCAAAGGCCCCATGCGGTTTGACGAGCAATCCACCCTGCGCAAGGTGCATCGGTTTCAGCACATCCATGCTGGGTTTGCCTATTGCCTCCTCACGATCTCGATGTTGGTCAATGATTTCTTGTGGGTGATCGACTACCATCGCAAGGGGATCCTGCAAAAACAAAACGTGAAATTTGGAGCCATGCTGGGCAAAGTGGCCTTGATCAAGTCTTGCTATCTATTTGTCTGCATCGGCCTGCCGATCTTGCTCACCGACTTTGCATGGTGGCAGATCTTGATCGGCTGGCTCATCATGCATTTCACAGGTGGCTTCATCATGAGCGTCGTGTTTCAACTGGCCCACGTCGTGGAGGGGGTCTATCAGCCGATCCCAGATGCCGATGGCGTGATCCCCAACGACTGGGTCGTGCATGAGTTTCGCACCACAGCCAATTTTTCGCCCAACAATCCATTGCTCAACTGGTATGTCGGGGGCCTCAATTTCCAGATCGAGCACCACATCTTTCCCAACATCTGCCACATCCACTACCCCAAGATCGCCCCGATCGTGGCGGCGACCGCCAAGGAATATGGCGTGCCCTACATCATGAAGCCCACGCTATGGGAGGCGATCCGTTCACATGGCCGCAAACTCAAGGAGTTGGGGCACGTGCCGCCGGTGAGCATGGGTTGAGAAAACGGAGTCCGAAAATCAATTGAGTCGCTCTGCCAAGAAGTTGGATACCAGGGGTATCTCCATTTCCTCATTGTACACGGGCATCGGGCGTAGGCCATCCTGCACAATCCTGTAGATACTGAAACCCTTGAGCACCCTGAAAAAATCCTTGATATAGGTCTTGGAGGTGATGTTGTTGGGCCCAAATTCAAATTGTACAAAGTGGATGCGGCCCTCCCTGAGCATGGTCTCCGCGCCAAGCAATACATCCAACTCGGCGCCTTCGACATCGATCTTGAGGAAATCAATCCTGGGCACACTGTTTTCTGCACAATAACTGTCGATGGTGCGAATGTGGATCGTCTCCTTGTGTACGAGCGTCGTCTGCTGGTCCAGGTTGTAGATGGGGTACAGCGAGGCGATGGTGGATCCATCGTGGTTGGAGTACAATTCGATGCGACCATTTTCCTTGCCCAAGCCCAATTGCACTGCATGGATGTTGGTTTTTTCCTTGAAGTGCTCGGCCAGGGGTAGGAAGGTGGCCTGTGCGGGCTCGAAGGTATGGCAATCCACGTCTGGCCCAAAATTTTCCAACAAGACGTCCAGGTATTGGCCGGTGTTGGCACCCACATCAAACACCATGGGGCGCTGCACGCCGGTCGCTTTCAATTTCTCCAACACATACCGCATTGCCCAGACTTCGCCACTGGTCTCCACGGTATGCCCACGGTAAAAGTTCATGCCGCGCAACCCGATGCGGTGCAGCATCTCAAACATGCGTTGCCACCGCATTTTCCCGATCATTCGGTTCTCTACGCCTATCAAAAATCGCTTCAACATAGTGCCATTCCTTCCAAAAAGGTGATTTCTGCGTTTGAAGGTAGGGGAATCTTGAATGTTATCCAACAGCAAACCAACGGAGAACGCCGACATGGCCAGCCCGATCATTTCCTCCGGTATGCTATTTGTCCCCCGACAGAATGCATGGAAAATCTCACCCCGCCTTGTGAGACAGCTTGGCGGTGCCGATATTCGCCCCCAGAATATCTCCCTAAATGCCCCATTCACCGAAATTTATCGCCATCGAGGGCCTCGATGGTTCTGGCAAGTCTACCCAAATCGAGTTGCTGACCCGGCATTTCAGGGCGCAAGGGATCGAGACACGCTTTGTGCATTTCCCACGCCACAACGAGGGCGTTTTTGGCAAGCTGATCGCACGGTTCTTGCGGGGCGAATTTGGAGAGGTCAAGGATGTGCACCCGCAACTCGTGGCGTTGTTGTTTGCCGAGGACCGCAAGGAGTTTTCCAACACCCTGCGGGGATGGCTGGAGGCAGGCCATGTGGTCCTATGTGACCGCTATGTCCTGAGCAACATTGCCTTTCAGTGTGCCAAGTTGTGCGATGAGGCATCCAAGTCGGCTTTGCGCGACTGGATCCTGGAGTTTGAGTTTGTGCACAACCAGATTCCCAAGCCCGATTTTTCACTTCATTTGTCGGTACCGTTTGACTTCACCGAGCGCGCGCTGAGCGCACGCATCGCTGCACAGGCACGCGAATACCTGGCGGGCGGGCACGACATCCACGAAAAGGACTTTTCATTGCAGCGGGCTGTCAAGGGCGAATACGAGGCCTTGGTCGCGTCAGACAAAAGCATTCGCAACATCGTGTGCTACGATGAGGCGATGCAAATGAAGTCGATCGCGGCCATCCACGCCGACATCCTCAGGGCCATCGCGTCCTGACCCTGGCCGACCTCACCCGCCAATCCTGCCTCCTCTACACCAAAGCGCCACTGCAATCGATTGCAGTGGCGCTTTGGTAGATGGGTGAATGCGAGATTACTCCACGATCAACTTTCCTGTGCCAATCAGATTCCCTTCCTGCGAAATGCGGAAAACGTACAAGCCCCTTGCAAGCGTACCCACCTGCAATTGAAAGGGCTGGTTCACTTGGCCGCGTGTAGCGAGCACCACCGCACCGCGCAGGTCCACCAACTCCAGGGAATAGTCGCCTTGTACACCGGTGTTTTGGACCATGACGATGGCCTGCTCAACCACTGGATGGGGCGCCACGGTGATCTCAAAGCCTGGCATCGATGGGGTGAGGCCCACGATGTTGATGGACAGCGTGTCGCAGGTCACATCGGAGTCCCCGCAATCATTGCCGACCGTCAAGCAAACCACGTAGGTGCCATTGGCGGTGTAGGTATGGGTGGGCGATGCCAGTGTGCTCGTGCCGCCATCCCCAAATGTCCACGCAAATGAGGTGACCCCCGATGGATTGCCAGTGAATGCATAGCTGAACTGGTTGCTCGTAAAGCCGAAAGCTGCCGAGAGCGGTGTCACGCAAATGGTGACCGACGTGCACACAGTATCAGATCCGCATGCATTGGTGGTGATCAAGCAGATGTTGAATGTGCCGTCGGTGGTATAGGTATGCATGGGGTTTTGTGTGGTGTCGGTGCCACCGTCCCCAAAATCCCACCACCAGCTCGTGGCATACATCGAGCTGTCACTGAAGATCAAGGTATCGTTTCCGACCATCGTATAGCCCATCGACGCCATAGGTGCCGTGCAGACAAAGACAGAGTCGCAGATCGTGTCGCCGACGCTGCAACTGTTGGTGGTGATGAGGCACACGGTGTACCAACCGATCGCTGAGTAGGTATGCATTGGATTGGCGGTCGTGTCTGAGCTGCCATCGCCAAAATCCCACAACCAGCTCACAGCGTTGCTGGAGCTGTCTGCAAACTGCACATCAAAACCAGTCGGCACAGCCCCAAATGCGCTCACGGGGTCTGGTCCGCAAACCGTGACGGTCGTGCAGACAGTGTCGACGCCGCAGCTCGTGGTGACATAGCTGCAGGCATTGTAGGTGCCGCCAGCCGTGTAAGTATGGTTGCCCGTCCAGTTGGTGTCGAGCGGTGAGCCGTCGCCGTAGTTCCAGACCGTTGTGAAGGAGGAGTCGGAACCATCTGTAAACGAGTAGGCCGATGGGCCGGTAGGCGTAGCCGTGACATTGAAGGTGAGCACGCTGTCATAATACATATTGACACGGCTGATGCTTCCGCTGGCCTGGGCCCACAGCTGGGTAGGCGCGGTGGTGCCGAGCGGAAACTGCATGCCGCACCGCGCGATGGTCGTAGATTGGCCATTGATCGTGGTCGTGAAGGTGCCGCTGGCAGAATAGGAGTTGACGTTGCCGCGCTGGCCCAAGACCATGATGTAATCGCCCGTCTCGACTTGGATGTTCACGGGGATCACGCCCGTCGCCGGGTTGTTTTGCGTGAGGAAGAGGGTCGTGAAGACATTGGTCGTGGCCGCGAAGATCGGCGGGGGTGCAGGTAGGCGGATCACGGCGATGTTCTGTGTACCAGCCCCAGCCTCGCTGGCGACCTCCAATCCGGTGATCGTAAAGCAAGTCGGGGAGGTAAACCAATACCCGCGTACATTGCCCGAAAAGGTGGTCGAATGAGCAGGCAGCACCAATTGCGTTTGGGCAAACAAGCCTCCGCTACAAAGCAGCAGGAACAAGAAGTGGTAGATTTTTTTCATGCACAAATCGAATATAGTTGATGGACGTTGATCCAAGAACGGCAAAGATGGGTCGAATTCCAAAATCGTGGGTGCCATGAGCCTCGTTTTAGGCCGTCTTTTTTCCCGACAGCTACGCATCGTCGATTTTGTCCACTTCAAGGACTACCATTTTTCATCCAAAAAGGCGATATTCGTAGGAGATAGATCCAGATGTTTATCCCACCCACATGAAGTCACCTGAGGAAAAAAATCGCAAACGCAATCCGCAGCAGATTCAGGTTCCTGAGCATGACAAGCCTGGGCGCATCATGTCACCTCCGCCGTTTGACCTCACAGCCTCCACGATTGGGGTACAAAAGCGGAAGGAAGACGAGGAGGAAGCAATCGAGGGAAAAGAGGGCAAGGAACAGCAATAACTCCTCGGCATGATCCCTGAGTCTGGCGGATACATCAGCCCTTGAACGCCAGCAGGTAAGCCTCGTCTGGTGCCTTGAAGGCATTGCACCGCACCAATTGCTCCTCCATGGCATCCATGTCATCGCCTACCACCGTGTCACTAAACGCTTGTGCCCGCTGCAGCATGCGAATGTATGGCACGGGATCGCGCTTGCGCGTCAGGTACTTGAGCGACAGCATGTAATCCTCCCTGAATACGGTGGGAATGATGATGCTGGTCTCTGCCTGACTCACCAACTCGGCATTCATCATGATCCTTGCGATGCGGCCATTTCCGTCGAGAAAGGGGTGCACCTCGCTGATCAGAAACATCATGAAGGCAGCCCTTGCAAATGGATCCGTGAGCGCCTGGCAATAGTCGAATCCCTTGGCGAGTGTGCCATTCACCAGGGTATGGTCGACAAAATGTGTGTCACCGGCACGGTTGTTTCTGTCCTTGAAGGACCCTGGATGCTTGAATACCCGGGCGCTGAGCAGGACTTTGTGCCGCCGCAGCAAGATCTGCAACAATTGCTCTGCCGATTGGGGTGTCACCAGCATCTCCTCTCGATTGCTCATGAGCTGGTAGGAACCCAAGATGTCATGGGAATCCTCATTGCGCGCCGGCATCGGTGTCTGGGTCGTGATGATGTTTTTGGCATCTGAGAGTTCAAACTCGGTGCCTTCGATGTAATTTGAAAAATAGGCCTCAAAAAAGGCAAAGTTCCTGAACGACTTGCGGCTGGCATTGTGGCTGGGCCTGCGCGGGAAGACCTCGCTTTGCAACGCCACAAAGAGTGTGTGAAACAAATCCAAGCGATCGGGATCGTATGGATTTCCAAATGCACGGGCGATCGCAAGTGGCGATGTCAGCACCTTGGAGGGGTGCGTGGCAAGCATTGCGCTGATGAGACGGTTGAGCTTGACAAATTCTTCTTGCATGTCGAGCGCCTTGGCGACGACCTTGGCCTGGTCACGCAAGGCGTTGAGGCCAGCCTCGCCCCGCGTGCGCACCACCTGCTCCAGCCGATCTTCCAAGACCGGCAATGCCACTGTCTTGGACTCTGGGCCTCGCTGACGCGACTCCTGTAGGTTCTCCAAAAAAGCCCTCGCCTCTTGGGAGACATAGAGATCCCCTGAGATGGGGTTGTCGCCCTCGAGTGCCTGCGCCCCTTCCATCACACGCAAGACGATGCCAGGCAGCTGCACCTTTTTGGTGTAGGTATAGGTGATGAAAACGTGGCCGGCGGCGGTCGGCTTGAATTCCAGCGCGGTGCGATGGCTCAGCAGGGCACCCGGGTATAGTTTGCCCAAGATGGGAAACAGGTTGCGCAGCACGATGGCCTCGTCGGTTTCTTCGAGGTTGGAGGTATAAATGCGGGGTGAGATTTTGCGCAACTTCCCGCTCTGCTCCAATACGGTGATTTGCTTGCTCACCTTGGTGTCGCTCGAAGCAAATACGATCTCGGGAAGTGGATGCGGGAAAATATTTTCCATTATCGTTGCCTAAAGCCACAAATTTGGAAAATATTTTCCACTAATTCACCCATTTTGGAAAATATTTTCCATTATCGTCTTTGTCATGGGTTCGGTGCCCTTCAGGTTCGAGCAGCGCAAAAATTTTCCACTATGGGCCTCAAGTTGGGCCAATCTGGAAAATTTTTTCCACTAAAGGGGTGTTTCTAGAAAATATTTTCCACTATCGGGCGGCTGCCCGCTAGGATTTGTCAATCAAGGTCGCGATCCCGGCATCGATGCCGACGAGGGGTTCCCAGCCTGTGAAGGCCTTGAGTTTGCCGATATCAGCCAGCAAATGCAGCCGATCTGTCTTGCGCACCTTGGTTGGGTCGATCTCGACCCTGACTTCTTCGCCGAGCGCATTGCCAAATGCGGCGGCGATCTCCAGCACGCTATATTCGATGCCGCGACCGAGGTTGAATGTGTCATAGCCCACTTCAAACGTCTCCAGCAGGGCGGTCACGGCCCGGGCCATGTCGCTGGTGTGAATGAAGTCACGCTTGGGCGCTTGATTGCCCAGCATCAACACCCGCGCTCCTGCATTGATCTGGGTCGCGATTTCAGGGATCAGGTGCGGGTTGGTCTCGTTGGGGCCGAAGGCGTTGAAAAATCGGCAGACCACGGTGGCAATGCCCGAGGACAGGTGAAACTCATGGCAGAGACGCTCGCCGGTAAGTTTTGTGAGCCCGTAGATGTCCAGCGGTCCGGTCGGGTGCAGTTCAGACACTGCATGGTCGGCAATCGGGTACACAGCCGCTGTCGAGGCAAACAAGACCCCTTGCACGCCAGCCTTCTTGGCAGCATCCAGCACATGGATCGTACCCCTGATGTTGATGTCGGCGGCTTCATACGGATGCTGGTTGCACCACGGGATGAAATGCACAGCCGCGAGGTGCAAGACCCAATCTGGCCTAAATTCCTCAAAGACCATCTCCACCCCGGCCCGGTCCAGGATGTCAAGCACCTTGAATTGCGCATCGGGGAGGTCCACAAATTCACGGTTGCCAAAACTCAGGTCATCGATGACCATGAGCTCGACGGCATGGTTTTGCAATTCCTTGATCACCGCCGAGCCTATGAAGCCCGCGCCGCCAGTCACCAGGATCCTCTGAATTTTGCTGCCGATCTTGCCCATTGCTCAGCCCTTTGCTTGACCGATGAACAGGTATTGGCGGATGAAAAGGCGCTTCCACAATCCCAGCGTGGGGATGAAGAAGAATTTCTGCTGCCAATTCATCGTCTTCCATTCATCATGGTTGGTCTCCAAATGCACCAGGTCATAGTGCTTGGAGAGCATGTTTTTGATCGTTTGCAGGGTAAAGAACCGCAGGTGGGTGCGGTCGAGCAGGCCCTCGTCCTCGTATTCAAATTGGTCACGCATCAGCTTCCAGAGCACATACAGGTTGCCTGCATTGGGGATGCTGCCGATGAGTAGGCCATTGGGGTTGAGCAATCGTTGCATTTGCGCCACCACTTCCCAGGGATTGTACAGGTGCTCCAAGACATCCAGGAATAGGATCGCGTCAAATTTCCCCTCGGGCAATTCCCCCAGGCGGCCTTCGGTGATCATGTCCTCGATGTTGTCGCATTTCACCCAGTCGATGCGCGAACCGGCCTGTGCTGCAGCCTCAGCCATGAGCTCCACCCCCGCATAGTATGAAACGCCAAATTGCTCCTTGATCAATTGCCCTGTTCCGCCGCCTGAGCAGCCGATTTCCAGTACGCGCACCAGCTTGCGCCCATCTTTTTTCAGGAATCGGTCCATCACACGCACGATATCGTTGCGCACCAAGGTGTAGTATGTCTGCACCTTGCCCTTTTCCTTGTACAATGCTTCTACTGTCGACATCCTCTAATTGTGGCGGTAAAGTTGCCTAATTAATGCTTTCATTCCCAAAGGGCGCAGCACTTTTTCGGTCAATCGGTTCTTCCAAGCGATCAACCGCTGCGATCCCCACTTGGAATGAAACCGCATTTGGTCTGATTTGAACTTTTCTGAGATGTCCAATGCATTGGAGCGGGAGGTCACATGGGCTAGGTGACGCACGTGTGAGCCCATCACGGCGGCATTCAAGATGTCGCTGCCACGCAACTGCATCGTGAAGTCGTCGTCGGCGAAATAATAGTCGAAACGCTCGTCAAAGCCGCCAATCTCGCCCAGCACCGATCGCTGCACCATGAAGCACCAGCCCGTGAAGGTGACGCGCACATGGTGGCCGATGCGGTAGGCCTCATGGGCCGCAAATGTCCCCGCCGGCGTGTATTGCGAGAGTATGTCCACCGGACACAGGCACCGTATGCGCCGGTCGCTGGCATGTGCCGCCAGCATGGCACTGCACCACCCCGGCTCAAAGACCACGTCGTTGTTCACAAACACGACCCAATCTGCCTTGCCCAGACGCCCTCCAATGTTGTTGAACCGATTGAAATTGAATTTTTCGCCGGGGAAAATGACCTGCGTTGCGGGGTCGTATCCCCACCCGAGCTGCGGAAATTCAGGATTGCTTTCCAGCAGGAATACATTGAACTGAATCCCGGGTTCAGAGGCATCCAGGGAAACGAGCGCTGCGACGTTCATCGTGTAGATCTCTGGCGTGGCCGTGTAGGCCAGCATCACCACGTCGATCTCCTGCCTCACCTTGACACGCTGGTTTGTGCAAATTCCCAGAGATCGATCACGCGACGGGCATTGGACAGCCAGGTGTGCTGTTGCAAGACTTTGTGCTGGAACTGCGCGGCGAGCCTGCCGCGCAATGCGGTATCGTGTACCAGCTCGCGCAGTGCGGCCACGAGTGTGTCGTGGCCCGGTGCGATGATCGTGCCGTCGACGCCCGGCTGCATCACGTCGAGCACCGCGGCGTGGTGCGTCGCCACGATGGCCTTGCCCATCATGCCATATTCAAAGATCTTGATCGGCGAGCAATACCATTTGGTATCGGGCAGCACGCAGATGTCCATCGCCGCGATATGGGCAAAGACCTGGGCATGGGGAATGTAGCCCGAGAAATGGATGCGGTCGCCCACGCCGCTGGCAGCGGCACGCGATTTCATGAGACCGATCGTCTCACCGCTGCCCACCACGAGGAGCGCGACCGCCGGCAAGTCGCGCGCCAGTGCCGCAAACGCGTCGATCAAGCCCTCGACCCCATGCCAAGGCTGGATCGATCCCACCCAGCCGATCACGGTCTTGCCCTCCAGCGCATACTGCGCCTGGATGGCAGCCACAGCTGTCGGGTCGACGACCGCCTTTGCAGGATCGATCGCATTGGGGACGACGGAGAACTTTCCTCCAAAAATGCGGTGCTCCGACATGAAGTATTCCTTGAGGGAGCTGGAGACGACGACAATCTGGTCGGTTTTTTCGAGCTGCCAGCGTTCTTTTTCCCGAGCGGTTTCCAGCATGCCGCTCGGGCCCTCGAGTTCGACTTTTTCCTCGACATAAGGCGAATTGACCTCCAGGACGTGCATGACCTTGGCGCGTCGGGCGGCATTGACGCCCGAGGTCTGCATGTAATTGGCACGTTCATAGACCATGTCGGGCTTGAAGGCCTTGATCTTTGCGAGCAATGTATCATAGGCATTGTCGTCAAACTCCATGAGGCGCTTGTCCTTGAGGGTCTGCCACCGTGTGGCAGGGATCACGACCTTGGCCAGCCGCTTGGCCAAGGATGGCTTGGCGGGGATCGTATCCCGTTTGGGCTCCGTGCCCCCCATGATCTGCAATTCCACCTCGTGCCCCAGCTCCCTGAAAGCCTTGATCATTTCCCGCATGTGGGTGCCATAGCCCGCAGGGTCGCTCAGGTTGAGGTTGGGATTGGGGGAATAATAGAGAATTTTCATTCAGACCACGCCTTTGGTCTGCAAAGATAATCCCAGAACTTGTAGTTGGAGCGCAGGGATGCGATTTCTGGTGGGAAAGGGGTCACAAAGCCTCGGTTGCCCGTGACAGCTTCATCATTTTTGCCCTGCAAATGGCTTGTTTGCAGCGTGGATGGGATGGTCTCAGGTAGGTTGCGGAATATGCGCACACACCGATAACCTCCACAAAAAAAAGGTGGCTCGAGTGGTCTGGGACCGGTCATAAAATAGGTGACATGGGCGCAGCGCCAGAGGCACGGCGCCCACGTCACCCTCGATCATCAGGACGCCAAGCGCAAGATCACGTTCAACACAAAGTAGAAGGCGATCCCCGCGATGGCTGCTGTCACAGCCTTCTTGGCCTTGGCGGGATATTGCTCTTTGTTCATGCCCCAGAGGATCAATCCTACGATGGGTGCACAAAACGAGACGACCATCAAAATGGTGGGCAACTCGTCGGGTCCTTGGTTGGAATTGGGGGTCGAGCCACCAAAACCGGAATTGGGGTTGTTGGAATTTTCCATGGTAATCGTAATTAACGCTATTGAATTTGAGTTTTTATCAAGTCACCTGCATATTTCCCTGCGATCGACACAATGGACATGATGGCGATGCCCGCCAAAAATCCTGTCGTGACGCGGAGAATGTTGTTGCTTTTGCGCTTGAACAGCGCTTGCGTGATCCCATCGATGTGAGACGGCATCAAAATCAAAATTGAGATCCAAAGATCAACCGAGACAAGGCTAAAAAGGAAAAGCGGAGCACTCAGATAGCCAATATGGTAGCCTGTGCAGCGTGCACAAACCGGGAACTGCTTTCCTTTCCAAAAAAACGACCTTTCTGGAATGCGGTGGCAGGATCCGATATTGAACTGATACTTCTTTCTCACGCGCTCACTTTGTTGCGGATGATGGGTAATTCTGCGATTCAAAAGTAGGACCTCAATAGCCTTTGATTGGTTCGATTTAGTTTATTTTCTCCAGACTACCAAAAATTCCCGGTATCATCTGCGACCAGTTTAGCTCATCGCAGGAGTGTCAGGTTGCCGGTATAGGCTTTGTCGCTGATTTTCAGCCAATAATAATAGACGCCATCTGGTGCTGGTTCTCCACCGAAATTTCCATCCCAGCCTGTGTTTTTCTGGTTGGATCGGTACAGCGTGACGCCCCAGCGATCCTTGATTTCCAAGGTGAAAGGCTGGTCTCCCGTATAATTCACAAGATACCGATCGTTGACACCATCGCCGTTGGGGCTGAACACATTGGGGATGAACAGGTCGGGGGCACGCACCTCAAAGGGGCCGATTTCGGAGACCGACGTGCAGCCTTCGGCATTGCTGCTGTGCAATTGTACAAAATACAGGCCCGGCTCGGTGTAGGAATGCGTCGCAAGGGCACCCTGGGCTTGGAAACCATCCCCAAAATTCCAAATCCAATCGGTGGACGTCGGGCCCAATTCCTGCACTTGCACGGTCGCTGCTGGCAAGTAGAGGATCGTGGGGGCCACGGGCTGGGAATGCACGATGGGTTGGCTCGGCTGCAGCACCTCCACGACCAGCGGTTCGGCTTCCGCCTCGCATCCGCCCGAATGGACCGCACTAAAATGCGTCACATAGCTGCCGGGCTCGGAAAACGTGTGGACCGGCGAGGCTGCATTGCTCACGGCGCTGCCATCCCCAAAGTCCCAGACATAGGCAATCGCCGAGCTGGTATTCTCCAAAAAACTCACCGTCAATGGCACGCAACCCCGTGCAGGGGAGTGCAGAAAGGAAGCTTGCGGCGATGGGATCACATTCAACATGAAGCTGGTCGTGTCATGGCAGCCCGATTCAGAAAGGATCAAGGTGTATGCCGTGGTATCGCTGGGAAACACCGTCGGATGCTGAACGGTGGGATTGCTCACCGCCCCAGCGGGCGACCAGGCATATTGGGCACTGCCCAATCCGCCAGAGGCATGGAGCTGCACCGAGTCGCCGTTGCAAATCGTCGCTGTGTCACCCGTGATTTGCGCACCCAATTCCGGGATCACCAGCACGAGTACCGAGTCTTGCGTGCGACAGACACTGTACAAGACATGAAGGTAATACATTCCCGAGATGCTCGGGGCGATGGTGGGTGAGGCAAGCGTGGAGTCATTCATCCCCTGTGCATTGGGAGACCAGGCAAATAGAATCTGCGAGGGGTCGGAGACAGAATCGGTGGCCCCGTACACGTAGCCACCTTGCAGGTGCAAGGACTGCCCAAAACAAATGCTGGTGTCCCCACCGGCTGTAGCAACGGGCGTGGGCCTGAGCTCGATTCTCACCGAGTCGGCCGCGCTGCTGCATCCCCAATTGCTGGTCGCCACCACAAAATAGGTCGTGCTCATCGGCGGGGTCGCGGTGGGATCCTCGAGAAATGGATCGTTGAGGCCCAGCGCGGTGGACCAGTGAAAGCTGTACAGCGCGGTGCTGTCTCCAGCGGCCGTGGCATCGAGCAAGATGCTCTCGCCGAGGCATATTTCCTGGTTCCAGCCAGCATCCACCGAGGGCATCGTATGCACCTCCACGGTGACATTGTCGGCCGCGCTGGGGCAATCATTGCTCCACACCACCAGACTGTACACGGTCGTCGTAGCGGGTGCGGCCAGTGGATTGGCGATATTGTTGAGGCTCAGGCCGGCCGCCGGGGTCCATTGGTAGGCGTAGACGGGTCCAGCCCCGCTACCGAAGCCGGGTATGATCGTAGCCTGCCCATCGCAGATGTCGATGTCGGGCCCAGCGTCTGCCACGGGCACGGGGTTCACGTGTACGGTCACGCTGGCATTCGTGTCCAGTGTATTGTAGTCGCTGCGGCACCCCGTCGACAGCTCCGTCGCCAGCAGCACATAGATCGTCGTGGTGTCTGGCCGGGCACATGGATTGAACAAGCTCGAATCGTTGAGGCCCACGGCTGGGAACCATTCGAATCCAAATGGCCCCGTGCCACTCACCGATGGCAGTAAGATTTCGCAGGGCGAATTCAAGCCGCACAACCGCAAGTCTGGCCCGGCATTCACGATCGGTTTGGCATGGATCGTGACATAAACCGAATCCAGCGGGCTCGTGCAACCATTGGCATCGGTTACTTGCCCATAAAAATACGAGCTGCCCGAG
>JANMIM010000257.1:0-10888 GCA_031375795.1 Bacteroidota bacterium | reverse complement strand
CCACCACCTCGGCCACGATGCCCTTCTTGGGGGTGCCGACCGAGCCGCCCAATGCGAGGATGGGCACGGTGAATTTGCCGCCTTTTCCCTTGAAATACGCCACCTCGGCCGCGCCACGTTCCCAGTGCGTGACCATGCAAGGCTGCTTCTCCACGCGGTCCAGCGACATGGTGAGCATCGTCACATTGGCCCACTCGACGGCCTTGGCGGCACTCGGCGAGCCGCTGAGGCGGTGCCCCACATCCTTGCAGAGATGGCGCAGGTTTTCATAGCACGCGGCCTGCGTCATGGCCGCGTCAAACAACTTGCGCAGCATCAGGGAGTCGGCAGTGGTTTGGGCCTGGGCGGCCCAGCTCGTGGCCAGCGTCAGGAAGACAAGGAATAAGAGTCGCTTCATGAGGGGGAAATTAGGAAAAAAACCTCACTAAAGTGATTTCTGCGCCGCCTCCGCCTAGAATGCGAAGACGGGATGTAGAAGCCGCCAAACAAAAATGCAATCACGAGGGCCTACATTTCAGAAATGCTGGGAAATGCATATTTTGCAGATAAATACAGTCATCAAATGATCAAGACAAAGCATTTATTAGGCCTTCTTTTTTTGCTTGTGCTTCAGTTTCAAGCCCAGGGTCAGCGCATGAATGGCATGTTGCGAGGTGCCGGCGAAGACAAGGTGCAAGATATCCTGGTCGTAAATGCCAACCGATGGCTATTCACGGGGACTACAAGATCCGTGGGGCAGGGAAATCAGCTTGTGAGCGCAACCATGCTCGACACCACGGGTACAGTCTTATGGAGTTACGCGTATGGCGATACCGGCAGGTTTGACATCAGGGATGTTTTGATGGCACCCGATTCAGGATTCTATTTGATTGGTGAACGCAGCAACGATGCCTTTGATGACACCAACGTTTTGTTGATGAGAATCGACAAGCAGGGTCAGTTGCTCTGGAGCAAGACACATGAAGCCGGCTCTTCGGAATATGGCCTTTCGCTTGCGATGCTGCCTAGTGGCGATTTGCTCATGTTTTCCACTGACAATTCGTTTCAAAATGCAGGGTTTTGCCTGAGTCGCATCTCACCGATGGGAGACATCATCTGGTCCCAGGTCTATGGAGGCATTGCAAACGATTTTGCAGCGGCGATGCAGGTCGTGGGGAATCGTGTGATATTGGCGGGCTATACAGGCTCATTTGGGCAGGGGTCATTTGATATTTTGGTGATGCAAACAGATACCCTCGGCTTTGTTGCGTGGTCGAATGTGATCGGCACTGCCCAGAGTGAGATTGTAAACGATCTGTCGATTGCGTCAGATGGGACGATTTACCTTGCTGGCGAACGTGAAACCACCGATGTGGATGCCATAGTCTTGAAATTGGATGCTGCGGGGCGGCTCCTCCACAACTGCTATCTTCCTGTAAACGTCAATGGTGCTGCAAATGCCATCAAGGTTACGGACGAGGGCCGGGTATTTGCGGGCCTTAACCAATACAATCCCTTCACCTCTTTGGCATCTGATTATTGCCTGCTAGAACTCGACACGACCTGCCTGCCACTGTCCACCAACTATTTTGGAGGCTATGTAGGAGAGATTTTCATCGGTATGCAATGGCTGGGCAGTGGGATGGAATTCCTCTTGGGCGGTTGGGGATACGGTTTTCCTGGGGGGCTGGAGACGACTTGGTACCGCTCAGACAACGACGGCATTCCAAATTGCGACGAAACCGTTTACACAGCTCCCCTATGGCAAAGCGCGCCGCTGGTCTCAAGCCAGCCGACACTGGCCCTTTGGACGCCGACCTACGTCACCCTCAACTGGAGCCTTACAACCTACCCCATTACTTGGGTCGATTCAACCCTATGCCTTCCAGTCGCCCTCACGCCCCCGCAAGCCAATTTCCAACTAGAAGTAGGGCCTAATCCCACCAGCGATTTTCTCAACGTTCATTGGGACAAGTCGTTTGCCACCCAGCCCACGATCACTTTGTGGGGCATGAATGGACGGTCGGCAATGACGATGGTCTGTGACCACGGTACACAATCCGCCCATTTCGACTTATCCCGGTTCACAGCGGGAATCTATGTTTTGGAGTTCAGGATTGGGCAATCATCAAGCTTTGAACGTATTGTTGTGGCAGACTGACGGGTTCCAAAGGCAAAGGTGGCCCCATCACGAAAACAACCGCATCGTAATCCCCGCCGGCAACCGCCGCCCCGAGCGCTCGGGCAGGCACAACTCCCCGATCAGCAAATTCTTGGTATGCGCAGGCTTGAAGTGGCTGCGGCCGAGATTCTCCAAGATCAGTGCCGAATATCCAAGCGAATAGGCATTCATCACCAAAAAACTCTTTTGAGGGGAGAGGATGGCGGCGACTTGACCCATGAGCTCGTCGATCTGGTCCTCGAGCTTCCATTTTTCACCTTTGGGACCATGGCCCCAGGCGGGTGGGTCCAGGATGATGCCCTCGTATTGGTTGCCGCGCTTGGCCTCGCGCAGCACAAACTTAAACGCATCCTCCACCAACCAGCGAATGCCGTCGAGCTTACTGAGCTGCATGTTGGCATCCGCCCAGTTCACGACCTGCTTGATCGAGTCGCAGTGGATCACATCGGCGCCGCCTGCCTTGGCTGCCAGGCTCGCACCCCCTGTGTAGGCAAAGAGGTTCAGGACCTTGGGTTTGCTCACCATCTTGCAGCGCTCGTAGATAAAATCCCAATTGACCGACTGCTCGGGGAAAATGCCGACGTGCTTGAATTTCGTGAGGCCGAGCCTGAAGCGCAGCTTCATGTCGCCCTTGTTGTAGCCGATCACCCACTGGTCGGGCATCGCCTTGTTGTTGCGTTCCCAATCGCCTGATGCTGAACCGTCTTGGACAAATTTGGCATCGGCCAGTTTTTTCCATTCCTCGGGCTTGAGGCTGGGGCTCCAGAGGGCTTGTGGTTCGGGGCGGATGAGGGTGTATTTGCCAAAACGCTCGAGCTTTTCTCCTCTGCCCGAGTCGATGAGCTCATAGTCCAAAAACCCGGTTGGCGATAGGATATGCATCATGCTGGCTGCAAAAATGCGAACAATTCCAGTACAGAACTTGCAAAACTTGAGCCGATCATGTATTTTTGGATGAAAACGTAGAATTGTCAGCATTTCCCAGCGGATTGAAATCATTTTCCCATGAGCACCAAGGAACTTGTCCACCCTGTCGTCGAAACGGTCGCCACACAGACCTACAGCATTATGCTGTTCAACGATCATGTCAATTCATTTGACTATGTGATCCAATGCTTGGTCGACATCTGCGAGCATACGCCCACGCAGGCCGAGCAGTGCGCGATCATCGTGCACTACAAGGGCAAATATGTCGTGAAGAGCGGCGAGAAGCGTGACATGATCGACCGCGGCATGGCCCTGCTCGATCGCGGCCTGACCATCGAGGTGCTCTGAGGGGAGATTTGCAGGCCGCGTCCCACATAACCTTTTTACAGGAACAACAATTTGTCGATGCCGGCAGCGGCGAGGCCTTGCTGCTGTTGCATGGATTTTGCGAAAGCAGTACGATTTTTGAGGGATTGCTGCCCGGTTTGGCGGCACATTGCAGGGTGATATGCCCCGACATGCCTGGCCATGGAGGGCGCCCGTGGGGACACGGCTGGCACACATTGGACGATGCGGCATGTTGGCTCAGGGACCTGCTCGATGCACTGGGCATCGAGCGCTGCGTCTTGGTGGGGCATATCCTGGGCGGATATGTGGCGGCGGCATTTGCGGAGCATTTTCCTGAGCGGCTGTCCGGTTTGGGCATGTTGCATTCCACCGCGCTCGGCGATGCGCCCGAGCGGCGGGAGACCCGCGACAAGTCGATCCGATTTGTCGAGGTGCATGGCAAGGAGCCCTTTTTGAGGGCTTTCATACAGGGTTTGTTTCACGATCCGCTGCCGAGTTGGCTCGACAAGATGCAAGACATCACGGCGCCGACCGAGACCGCGGCCATCCTCGCGCTCACGCGCATCATGCGCGACAGGCCCGACCGCAGCCCGGCGATCAAGCGCCTGCGCGTGCCCGTCATGTACATCACCGGCGCACACGACGCGCTCGTGAGCCCCGAGCGCAGCCGCACCGAACTGCAAGACCTGCCGATCGCCCTGCTCAACCGCATCCCCGAAGCCAGCCACATGGGCATGTACGAGGCCCCCGCGAAGGTGATGGCGGCGATATTGAGTTTGGTGGAGGTGAGTGGGTAGGGCTGATTACAGGGTAGAAATGTCGATGCCTTTTTTGCGCAGCATCTCTGCGACCAGATACAATTTCATGCTCAAGAAAGTAGCTTGACGGTGATAGGGTTGCCCTTCGATTGGAGAGGGAACTGGATGTGTGGCTCGGTATTTTTGGTAAAGGTGGATGAGTTCGTCCTTGGAAGACTGCTTCATCTGTTTCAAAACTTCCCAATAAGCTTGGCCTCGCGGCTCACGCAAACGCATGGGTTCATTCAAGCCGAGTACCTCGGTCGTGACAAAGAGCATCCAATCCGCATCTTCTTGGCGCTTGTCTTTGGTGCGTTTCTCAAGGCCTTTGACGCTCAAAAAACAGTCATTTGCTCCCTCCATCGCATAGTAGAGCATTTCAAAATCTCGATGCCGGTTGAGGATCAAATGATTCGGATCCAATGCATTCAACCTAAAATCAAAAATATAGGCGGGCAGTAGGTGGTCTGACTTGTTTTCATTGCAGACTTTGCAGCAAGCAAATAGGTTGTAATAGTCCAATTGCAGGCGCGGAAACGAGCTTTTGGGTTGGAAATGCTCAATCGTTGCCGTGCTTATTTCGAGCTGTCGTTCACAAAATGCGCAAAGACAGCCCTGTTCGTTCAGAAGAATGAGCCGGATGGCATCACGGTCTGCCCCAGATTCGCTCAAGCTCTTGTAATCGAGATACTTGCCGACGATGGCCGTGAATTCCGCAGGGACTTGGTCGAGTTTTCTGACGTAGAGCATGGCTCAATCCTCCAAAAATTCGATCAATACATCCGCCTCCGCCATCAGATTGGGGTCGATGTCCTCCAATTTTGCCCGCATTGCCAAGGCTTCGGTTCCTCTGCCTTGATGGTTATTGATCAGGGCAAAATAGGCGCTGATGAGCTGGGTGATCTCGGGCGAGCGGTCTGGCGCGTCCATGAAGTGCCGAATGATATAAGATGCATCCTTCCCAAAAAGCTGAGGCTGACGGATGAGCTGCCCGTCCTCCAGTTTCCAGGCCGTCGATTCTGCCGAGCCGAGTATGAGCGGGCTATGTGTGGTCAAGACAAACTGGATTTTTGGGAAAATGCGTTGAAGCATGCCCACGATCTCCTGCTGCAATTTTGGATGCAAGTGCAGGTCGATCTCGTCCACCATCACGATGCCTTCAGATTCTTGCAGCGCCTTTTCGCCGAGGAATGCATTCAACTGCACGCAGCGCCAAGCGATCTCCAAGATGAGATTCACGGTGTTGCGGTAGCCGTCGCTCATCATTTGGAGCGAGGTGATGTTGCCTGCCTCGTCCAAAAAGAAAAGTCCCGAAGTCAATCGATCATCACTTTCAGGCTTGTAATAATAGACCTCCTTGTACTTGCCAGGAAATATCCCCAGTAACGTTTTTTCGATCAATTCGAGTGATTGATAGGGGTCCTTGGGCGCGCCGTGGCGTAGAGAATTGAACCGCTTGGTGGCCTCGTCATTCAGCCAATTGTCTACTTCCTTGCGGATCGAGCGGTCGTTGAGGGCATTGTAGTAGCCGAGGAGGCGGCCGATGGGTTTTGAAGATTCGCCATTGCCGTTTTCATTGAATAAACGGCGGCAGGAGAAGTAGGTAATTAAAGGGAGCGGAGTTTCAAGGCCGTCCCGGACGATTTCTTCCGCGCGTCGCGCAAATGAATAGAGCTGCGATTGCCCCCAAGCAAAGGACATATCAACTTTTCCAATGGTTTTTTGATCTTCCGCAAATCGCTCCGAAAAGATCGATCCTCCAAATTTGATATTGATTGGAAATTGATACTCCAGTTTTCCAAGTTTCGTAACCAGCCGAACCTCCTTGTTATCCAGAAACTTTGTTTGTACCGCAGGCAGGGTATCAAGAAACATCCCCGCCGCTACACTCAAAGCCTCCAAAATAGAAGTCTTCCCCACACCATTCACCCCGTAAATGATGTTCACGCCCGGATCCAACGACATCTCAAAGTCCGCGAAGCACTTGAAGTTTTGGATATGAAGGTGATCGATACGCATAACAAAAACCGAAAATCTTGGTAGATGATCGCTAAATTAGAAAAAATGCAGGGAATTCGGGACTGGATTCATTTGCGTGAAGCATGAGCTTGAGCGTTTCCGTTCAGTAGACGAGCTTGAGGCTCAGTGTTCCATGCTTCGCCGAAGGATTCTGAGGCTCCCGCATCAAATGTCCCCTCTCACCAAGTCTGCGGCAAATGCTCGATCTCGGCATCGCCCCAGAGGCTCTCGATGTCGTAGAAGCGGCGGTGCTCCTCGGTAAAGATGTGCACGACGATGTTCACGTAGTCCATGAGCACCCATTCGCCCTTGGTGCGGCCCTCGGTGTTCAGCGGCTTGTCCTGGAACTGCACCCGCAGCGCTTCCCACACGGTGTCGCTGAGCGCCTGCACGTGCTTGTCTGACGTGCCCGAGCAGATGACGAAATAGTCTGTGATAGCACCGCGCAGCTTGCGCAAATCCATGATCACGATCTTGAGTCCTTTTTTATCTTGCAACGCTTGTGCTGCTGCGTCTGCGAGTTGTCTGGCAGAGATTGCTGTGCTAACCTTCATTCAAATGCTTAACTTTCTGCAAAATTAGCACTTTCTAAGCTTGAATACGCTTTTTATTGGGAAGAATTTTGTGGAATTGCTATCTGTGGACTCCACAAACACATTTGCAGCCAGTCTACTCGACAGCCGACCCGTCGACGGCACGGTCGTGTTTGCACAGCATCAGAGCGAGGGGCGGGGGCAGCAAGGCAGCCGATGGCACGCCGAGCAGGGCCTCAACCTCACGTTTTCGATTATCCTGTTTCCCGATTTCCTCGCAGCGCGGCAGATTTTTTTGCTCAACAAGCTCGTGACCTGCGCCCTGCGCGACGTCGTGGCCGCCTACCTCCCCGACGCGCAGGTGCTCATCAAGTGGCCCAATGACCTGCTCGTGAACCGCAAGAAAATCTCAGGGATCTTGATCGAAACCTCGCTGGAGCAGGATCGGCTGCGCTCTGCGATCATCGGCATCGGCTTGAATGTGAATCAGTTGTCGTTTGAGTCTGGCTTGCATGGCCGCGCCACCTCGCTGGCTGCCGAGGCGGGCAAGACCTTTGACATCCGCGCGGTGCTCGACAAGCTGCTGGAGCATGTCGAGGCGCGGTACCTGGCGATCAGGGCGGGCCGCTCTGCCACCACGGAGCACGATTACTTGCAGCACCTGTATGCCTACCAGGAAGACAGCATGGTGGAGATCGCCGGGGAGCGCAAGTCGGCCCACATCGTGGGTGTGGATGCCGACGGCAGGCTGGCCGTGCAAGACGGCGGGAAGCTTTATTTTTACGGCGTGAAGGAAATCAAATTTTGTCTCACGTGAACATCGCACTCGACATCGGCAATACCCGCGTGAAGCTGGGTTATTTTGAGGGGCGCACATTGCTGGCGAGCTCGGCTCACCTGCACGCCGACTTCCCGCAGGCGGTCACCGCCTCCGAGGCTTGGCTACGATATTCACCCCAATCAAAATATCTCGGTTTGGTGAGCGTTGGGAAGGCTACAATGGTCACCGCCGCACATCATCTTGCCGATACGCAACCCCACCTGCAGGTGCTGCGCATCGACCGCGACACTGCCCTGCCCATCGGCAACCGCTACCGCTCGCCGCAAACACTGGGCATGGACCGCATCTGTGCCGCGATCGCGGGCCGCGACCGCGCCCCGCAGGGCCCCGTACTCGTGATCAATGCCGGCACCGCCATCACTTATGACTATGTCGATGCCGAGGGCGATTACCTCGGCGGCGGCATTGCGCCCGGCATGCGCGGCAGATTTCGTGCCTTGCATGAATTTACCGCGGCATTGCCGCTCGTGGACCCGGCCGGCCCGCTGCAATTGATCGGCGACGATACCGAGACGAGCATCCGCTCAGGGGTCCTCAACGGCCTTTTGGCGGAAATCGAAGGGATCGTGGCGCGCTACAGGGACCTGGCAGGCCCGGCACTCAGCGTCTTTTTGACAGGCGGGGACACTGAATTTTTGGGAAATCATTTGAAAAGCGTCACCTTTGCAGACGCGAATTTGCTCCTATACGGCATCAATTCCATTATTTTACATCATGCACAATAGAGTTGCGCTGCTTTTTGTTTCCCTTTTCTTGATCGCATTGGCAGCCCATTCGCAGGTCACCGTTTCGCCCTATTCCCACTACGGGCTCGGCGAAATCTTCAGCGCTGCGAGCGCACGTAACTTCTCCATGGGGCAGGTGGGCATCGCAGCATACGACCAGAGTTCCATCAACCGCTTGAATCCGGCCTCCTACTCAGACATGCGCGTAACGACCTTTGACTTCAATGGCTTCGTGAACTACGCCAAGCAGGAGAGCAAATATGGGTCTGCCACGCTGGGAACCGCAGGTTTTCACAATGTGTCCTTTGGATTCAGCAGCCGCAAGGGTTTTGGCATCGTGATGGGCCTCGCGCCCTATACCACGCTTGGTTATGATGTCGTGGTGCGCGATTCGATCCTGGCGGATGGCAATTACGAACCCTTTACCTCGACCTACAAGGGCAGCGGTGGATTGAACCAGTTGTTTTTTGGAGCCGGCGTGCGGTTTTTGCACAATTTCAGGGCGGGGGTGAACATCGCCTACGCTTTCGGGACGAACCAATATGAATTTTCCACCAAGTGGGACAATACCGGCATCAATTCAGGCTACGCCGAGAAGCGCGCCACGATCACTGGCATCGCTCCGCAGTTGGGGTTGCAGTATGGCGACACCTTGCAAGTGAACGTGAAGGTCGACCAACTCAAGGAAGTGGCGCGGCAACAAGCCGCCTTTGGCGACGAATTGCAAACCATCGCCAAGGAAAAGGCCGATTTGGAAAAGGAAGCCACCAAAATCGCCAAGTGGGAAAGTGGCAAGCAGGCAGAGGCCGATGCCTTGGGAAGTCAAAAGGACCGCATGGATGCCGCCATCAAGAACCTGATGGTGAATGAGCGCGAGAATGCAGAGCAGATCGGCAAGCTCCAAGACCATGCCTACCGCATCGAGAAAAAACGCAAAGTCATTCTCCAAGACATCAAGGCCCGCAAGAAGGAGAATACAGATGCATTGGCCCGCCTGGGTCTGCGCATCGAGAAAATCAACGTCCGCAAGGCTGCCCTGGACCAGGAAAAGGCCGACATCGAATCTGGAAAAAGGGATTCACGCCAGACCAAGACACAGCGCTACCTCCTGCGTGTGGGCGGCACATTTGACCCCGGCACCGGCCTCAATGGCGAGCAGGTGATCAGATTCACCAACAGCGGCATTGTCGACACGCTCACCAACGACACCGGCAAGGTCAAGCTGCCCAGCAAGATCGGGTTTGGATTCAGCGTCGCCCGGGCCAACAAGTGGATGCTCGCTGCCGACGTGAGCCTGCAAAACTGGAGCAACTTTGCCTACTTCAACGAAACCAACCTGCTCAACAGCGCCTTGGCAGTCAATGCGGGCGCAGAGTGGATTCCCGAGGTGACCTCGAGCAAGTATGCCCGCAAGATCGCCTACCGCATCGGCGGATATTACAAGGCCTCCTTTCTCACGATCGCAGGCCAGCAAATCAAGGAATACGGTGTCTCAGCTGGCGTGGGCCTGCCCATCGGATTCTACAACCCACTGGGCAAGAGCTACTCACGCATCAACGTGGGTGTGAACCTGAGCCGCCGCGGCGACTTGCTCACGACCCCGATGCGCGAGACAACCCTGCAGTTTCGGCTTGGCGTGAACCTCAACGACATCTGGTTCATCAAGCGCCGCATCGACTGATTTGCCCGCCCTGCCGGCTCCGCATCCCCTTGCACGATTCAGTTGGAGGTTTCGTAAATTTGTAGAAATGGCAAGTCTGTTTCACAAATTGCAGCGGTTGATCGTGCTGGCCTCGCTTTGCGTGGCGGCGACGGCGATTCCTGCATTTGCAGGGCAGGGTACGATTGCCGCCCAGATTGCGCCTGCTACCCGCAGTGCCACCTACAACTGCGAAACCCTTCCCAGCCGGCTGGCCGAAATGTGGCGCTCAGATTCCAACCATGTCTACCGATTGGCCGACGAGTGTCTGGCTTGCTCCCCGGAAAACGACACGGCAGAGGGCGGCATCGTCACACAAGACGCCATGGCAATCATGCACATGTATGAAATCGGGCTGCGCAATGATCAGGGACATCGTGCGGACTGGTTGACGAAACGAGCCGCGCTGGGCATGCGATGTCCGCATATTTTTGCTTCCACATGGCGACGTTGGGCAGTGCCCGCCGTGCAAGAGGTGCCCGATGAGGTTTCCTGCTACGGCATGCAACGCGTGCTGGACGTGTTGATTGGGAGTTACGCTTCAAAGAGGACCTCGCAGCAAGACATCGTCGAGGCTTGGGCGATGGTGGACCGTTTGCTTTTGTTGGGTGAATTGCGGGGCGGGGAGGAGGCTGCGAATGATGCCCTCTGGCGGGAGAGCTTGCGCTTGAAAATGCGCGGCATTTTACCCGATTGCGGCAAGGTGATGACCCTCTTTTCAGACGGGATCGCAGCCAAAAGCTTGCCCCCAAGCGAATGCGAGACATTTTTGCGGCTGTATGACTTGCAGGGCTGCGATGCCGCAGCCCTCTGGGAGTCGGCGATGGCCACGGCCTTG
>JANMIM010000238.1:0-3408 GCA_031375795.1 Bacteroidota bacterium | reverse complement strand
TTTTTGGGACAATTTGGAATGGAACATGGGATTTGAAAAATTGAGGATCGCGATCCAAAAAAGCGGTCGTTTGAGTGAAAAAAGCCTTGCATTGCTCGAGGAATGCGGAATCTCGATGCGCAACGCCGGCAGCCAAAAACTACTGGCACCCGCCGACAATTTCCCCTTGGAGGTACTCTATTTGCGCGATGACGACATTCCGAAATATGTCGCAGACGGTGTCGCAGATGTGGGGATCCTCGGGGAGAATGTGATTTTGGAGAAAAAGCAGCAACTCGATGTGATCGAACCCCTGGGATTCGCCAAGTGCAGGTTGTCGCTCGCCATCCGGCGCGAGGAAAAATACCCGGGCTTGGTTTGGTTCCAGGGCAAGCGCATCGCCACGAGTTATCCCGAGATCCTGAGCCAGTTTTTAAAGGAAAATGCCATCGTCGCCGAAATCGAGGAGATCAGCGGCAGCGTCGAAATCGCGCCCGGCATCGGCTTGGCAGAGGCGATCTTTGACATCGTGAGCTCCGGCAGTACCTTGATGAGCAATGGCTTGGTCGAAGTCGAGACGGTGATGCGCAGCGAGGCGGTGCTGGTGGGCTACCCATCCATGACAGCCTCCAAAAGAGAATTGCTGGACAAATTGCTCTTCCGCATCCGTGCTGTAAAGCACGCCTCCAAAAACAAGTACATTCTCCTCAACGCCCCCAACAATGCGCTCGACCAAATCTGCGCGATCCTGCCGGGCATCAAGAGCCCGACCATCTTGCCGCTGGCGATGGAAGGCTGGAGCAGTTTGCACAGCGTCGTCCACGAGGATGAATTCTGGGAAATCATCGGCCGGCTCAAAGCCGCTGGTGCAGAGGGGATTGTGGTTTGTCCGATTGAGAAAATGATACTTTGATTAATGGAAAATGGATAATTGAGAATGGAGAATAGAGGGATTGCATTGTTCAGTTTCTATTCTTCGTTCCTGCTACCCAATCATACTGAAATTTTGGAATTATGATCACGACATATTACCATCCACTTCGCCAAGAATGGCCGCGCTTGCTGGAGCGCCCAGCAGAGCCTGCGGCACAGCTGGAATCGCAGGTTCGCGCGATCCTTGCGCAAGTGCGCACAGAGGGCGATGCGGCCCTCAGAGCGCTCAGCCTTAAATTCGACGGCTTTGCGCCTGAACAGCTTCTCGTCTCCGCCGATGAACTCGCGGTCGAGATCGACACGGCTTTGGCGGCCGCCATTCGGCTCGCCGCAGACAACATCCGCCGCTTCCATGCCGCGCAGCACGAGTCGCCGCAACCGATCGACACGATGCCGGGCGTGCGCTGCTGGCGCAAAAGCCTGCCCATCGAGAAGGTCGGCCTCTACATTCCCGGTGGAACCGCGCCCCTCTTCTCCACCCTGCTCATGCTCGCCATCCCCGCCCAAATCGCTGGTTGCAAGGAAATTATCCTCTGCACTCCCCCCAATAAGCAGGGCGAAATCGACCCAACAATCCGCTTCACGGCCGCGCTCGTGGGCGCGACGCGCGTGTACAAGGTCGGTGGCGCACAGGCCATCGGCGCGATGGCTTACGGCACGGCGAGCATCCCCCGCGTCGACAAGATCTTCGGCCCCGGCAACCAATATGTGACCATGGCCAAGCAGCTCGTGCAGATGGAAGGCGTCGCCATCGACATGCCCGCCGGACCCAGCGAGGTGCTCGTGATCGCCGACGCCGCCGCCAATGCCGACTTTGTGGCCGCCGACCTCCTGAGCCAGGCCGAGCACGGCAGCGACAGCCAAGTGATCCTGGTTTCTGATTCCGAGGACCTGGTGAGCCGTGTGCAGGTCGCGCTCGAATGGCAGCTTGCACGCCTGCCACGCCGGGAAATGGCCACCCAGGCGCTCTCCCACAGCAAGGCCGTGATCCTCCGCACCTTGGCAGAAGCGATGGATTTCAGCAACGCCTATGCGCCTGAGCACCTGATCCTTGCGACAGAGAATGCTGAGGAATTGGCGGAAAAAGTGGAGAATGCAGGCAGCGTCTTCATCGGCGCTTACAGCTGCGAGAGCGCGGGCGACTACGCGAGCGGCACCAACCACACCCTGCCGACCAATGGCTTTGCACGCAGCTATTCGGGCGTATCCTTGGATAGTTTCATGAAAAAAATTACGTTCCAAGCATTGACCCGCGAGGGCATCTTGAACATCGGTCCGGCAATCGAATTGATGGCCGCTGCCGAACAATTGGAGGCCCATCGTTTTGCCGTCACACTGAGATTGGAGGAGATAAGACATGGAAATGATTGAAGCACTCACGCGTCCCTGCGTGCGCAAACTCAAGCCCTACAGCAGCGCGCGCGGCGAGCATGCCGGGCAGCAGGGCATCCTCATGGACGCCAATGAAAACCCATTCGAAAACGGCTACAACCGCTATCCCGACCCCTTGCAAAAGGCCGTGAAGGCGAAATTGGCGGCGATCAAGGGCGTTTCTCCCAGCCAAATCTTCCTCGGGAATGGAAGTGACGAGGCGATCGATTTGTTGTTTCGCGGCTTTTGCGAGCCGCGCATCGACAAGGTGCTCATCCTCCCTCCTACTTATGGCATGTATGAAGTGAGCGCCGGCATCAACGATGTGGAATTATTGCGAGTGCCGCTCAAGCCAGATTTTTCAGTGGATGTGGATTGGGTGCTGGACATTTTGGGAACGGAAAAACCCAAACTCACTTTCATCTGTTCGCCCAACAATCCGACCGCCAATCTGGTGGATGTGGCTGTGATCGAATCGATTGCAGCCCAAAAAATCGGTTTGGTGGTCGTGGACGAAGCTTACATCGACTTTGCCCCCGAGGGCAGTGTCGTGCGGCTGTTGGCGCAATATCCGAATCTTGTGGTCTTGCAGACCTTGAGCAAGGCTTGGGGCTTGGCCGGAATTCGATTGGGAATTGCGATGGCGCATGAGGCCGTGATCGCGGTGTTCAACAAAATCAAGCCGCCCTACAATGTGAATTTGCTCACGCAGCAAGTGGCTTTGAAGGCGCTTGAAGACCACGTCGGCATGCAGGAACGCGTGCAGCCGCTGTTGCAAGAGCGTATGCAACTCGCTGATTGGCTGGCGGTCCAAAGCTTTGTGCGGCGTGTGCATCCCTCGGATGCGAATTTTTTACTGGTGGAATTTGAGGATGCGCAACGCTATTACCATGGGCTTGCCGAGCGGGGAATTTTGATTCGGGATCGCTCGTCGGTGGTTGCAGATTGTTTGCGGATCAGTGTGGGAACGCCGTCGGAAAATATTGCGTTGGTGAATGCTTTGTTGGAAATTGAAAATTGAAGACTAAATGCTTATCGTGAAGTCGACCAGAAGTATAGGGAAACAGCGTGTCATTTCGACCGAAGTGGTCGAGGGAGCGAAGCGACCCGACCACGAAGCGGAGA
>JANMIM010000232.1:0-8821 GCA_031375795.1 Bacteroidota bacterium | reverse complement strand
ACGGGATAAAAAGCACCCGATACATGGCTGGTGGTGATCGTGGGAATGCCGCAATTGTCGGTGGCTGTGACCGAGAAGCTCACATTGGCACCGCATTGGCCCACGTCATTGCTCACACTGATCGCAGCGGGGCAGGTGATCACAGGTGCCTGGTTGTCATCGACCTGCACGTCGAAGTTGCACGTTGCCGTGTTGCCGGCCGCGTCGGTGGCAGTCCACTGCACAAGCGTATAGCCCACAGGGAAGGCGGAGCCGGATGCCAAACCCGCAAAGAGGCTGGTGGTCACGCCCGGGCAATTGTCATTGACGGTCAAGGAATAGTTGATGACGGCGCCGCATAGGCCCGCGTCGGCATTCACTGTGATCGCAGCGGGGCAGACGATGGTGGGATTCTCAGCATCGATCACCGTGACCGGGAAACTGCAGGTCACGCTGGGATTGCTGGGGTCCGTGGCCGTCGCTGTGACGATGGTGGTGCCGACCGGGAAGAAGCTCCCCGAGCTGGGCGAGACCGTCAGCACTGGAATGCCACAATTGTCGGTCGCTGTGACCGAAAAATTTACATTGGCACCGCACACACCCACATCATTGCTCACGCTGATCGGGGCCGGGCATGTGACCTCGGGCAATTGGTTGTCGATCACGGTCACGTTGAACGAGCAGGTCGAGACATTGCCGCTGGCATCGGTGACCTCAAAGGTGTTGGTGGTGGTGCCCAGCGGGAATTGGGAGGGCGAGGGTAGGCCGGCTGTCTGGACGATGGTCATTCCAGGGCAATTGTCGAGGGTGTCGTTGATATATTCAAAGTAGCCCGTGCAGGCATCGATGTCCACCGGGATGGTGACATCGTTGGGGAAAGCGGGCTGGTTGGGGCCGGTGATCACGCCGCCGGTGTTGCAATCGATGGTCGGGGCCTCGTTGTCGGTGACGGTCACGGTGAATGTGCAGGTGGTGGATCCGCAGACATTGGTGGCCGTGGCCGTGACGGTCGTGGCTCCAACGGGGAAGAATGAGCCTGAGTTGTTGGAATAGCTCACCGTCGGTGCGGGCGAACCCGTTGCGATGGCTGGCAGGAAGCTTGCATTGGCACCGCACATGCCTGGGTCATTGCTCAGGGCAAGGTCGACCGGGCAGGAGATCGTGGCGGGTTGATCGACGGTGACCGCGATCGGGCCTGCGGTTGCAGAGCAGCCATTGGCGTCGGTGATTGTCACGCTGTAGTTGCCTGTGGTGCCGACGGTGATGGTCTGGGTGGTCGCGCCATTGCTCCAGAGGTAGGAGGCGGCGACGTTGGCACCGAGGATGACGGTATTGGGGCTGCAGAATGAGGTCGGGCCACTGGCTGTGATGGCAGCTGCATTGGAGGAGCCGGTGAGGACGACATCGTCCACGCGGAACTGCGGGCTGCCAGTGCCGCTGGCGGTATTCGTCCACCTGATGCGCAGGTTGGAGGTCGATGGGATGCCGCTGGCATACACTCTCGTGGCCCAGACGGCCGTGCCTGTGCCGGTGGGCAAGGGCGCTGCCGGTGCGATCGCGACATAGTTGATGCCGTCGGTGCTCACCTCGACCAGCAATTCGCTGCCATCGCTGGCAGTGGTCGATTTGAAACAACCAAATGCCAGACTGAAGTTGTTGAAAGCACTGGTGTTGATGCCTGCGATCTGGAAATCGGTGGTGCCGTTGTTGGTGAGGAATACGTTGGATGCGCCCGAAGCGCCGGTGTAGCCAGAGGATGAACCGGTGATCCTGACATCGCCCGAGCCCGACATCGTGTAGGGGACGTTGTCAAAACCATTGGCCGACTCATGTGCGGCGATCGTGGCCGTGGCGCCAGAATTGCCCATGGTCTCTGCAAAGACCAGCCCCGTTGAGGTGAAGGTGTTCACGACCACGCCCACACCACCTGTGCTGACGCAGGCTATGTTGTTGCTGCACCGCGCAGTGATCGTGTAGGCCGCAGTGGCGGTAGGTGCAAAGCTGATGCTGGCATAGGACGCGTCAAAGACGGGAGAGCCAGAGGCAAATGCCGTTCCATTCCAGTAGTTGGTGCCATTGAACCAAGCGTATTCATAGTTGCCGGTGCAGCCCGAGCCGCCGGTGGGGCTGCTGCTCAAGGTGACCGAGCCGCCAACGCAGACGGCGGCGGTGGAGGCTGCGGCTGTGAGGGTCGGGCCTGTGCAGCAGGGGGTGATGGTGACGGCTGTCGTAGCAGACACCTTGCCGCAGGCTCCGTTGCTGGCGGCGACCACATAGTTGCCGCTCGTGCTGGCAGTCAATGTGCTGCTCGTCGCACCGGGGATTGGAACGCCATTTTGGTACCATTGGTAGCTGGGCGATACTGGATTGGCAGCGAGTGCGGTCAATGTCGTGGAGGTTGCAGGGCAAGGATTGCTGGTTGCACCTGAAATCGTGGGCGTCGTGATGTTTTGCAGGTAACGCACCCCTACACTGGTACCATTGATGAAGCTAGTGCCCAGCGAAATGGTGGTCGTGGCGGCTGCCCCCGTGGTCGTGGAGCTTGCGGTGAGGTTGCCGGAATTGGCTCTTGTGGCAAATTCCGCATTGCTCGCGCCACGCACGCCTACTTGAAAGGAATAGGCGTCATTCACGCAAAATGGATTTTGGTCGCGGTAAACCATCTCGATACGGTTGATATAGGCGCCACCGGGATTGTTTTAGTAGAGCCTGATCTGGAAATCCAATCGTGACTCATCGAGTGATCCTAGGAAGGAATTGCAAGTGTAGAGCGAGGCCACACTGAAGGCCACGAAACCCGTCCATTCGATCGTCATGATCCGGTTGGGGGCTGTACCTGTGACTTTGGTGTTGATTTGCGCAGGGGTGGGGGCTGCCGACAAGAAGTCGTGGTCGATGAGGTCGGATCCGGCTGCAGCGATCACCCCGCTGATGGTTCCCGTACCGCCCAAGTTGGCAGACGCGTTGCCGATCGGGTTATAGACCGTGGTGGATGGGCTACCTGACCCAAACCAGATGTATCCATTGGAGTTGATGCCAAAGGAGGAGTAATTCACATCGTTGAAATTGAAGGCAAAAGGAAGGGTTTGCCCTGGATAATTCACATCATCGATGAGTCCCGAAGCAACCGTTGTGGTGGCTCCGGTGCCCACGATCGTGGCAAACGGAATCGATTGGCTGGACCCTGTATAGGCGCAGGAAAAGGAACCTGGCGATACAATGGTTCGGCTCCCTGCCGGAGCTGTAACTGTGGGAGTGGCGCTGGCTCCATAGTTGATGTCCGTACATTGCGCGTCGAGCACGTTGCCAATGGTTGCAGAAATAGGCAAGTCATAGGCGACCCAAAAATAATTGGTTCCCGGGGCCAACACTTGTGTCCCAGAGACGGTATGGGAGCCAGAGGGGCTGGAGACAGTGGATCCAAATTGCGTCGTGGTGGCAAAAGTGGAACTGTTGCCAGTGTACCATACACGCGCGGCTGCTGCGTCGGAGCTGATGTTGGTGGATCCTGTGGTATTAAAGGTGAGGGAACTCAAACTCAGGGATGGTGCAGTGCCACCACTCACGACGACTTGTACTTGGATCACGGCTTGGTTGGTGGAACCTTGGGTGACGTTGCCAGTCACTTGCGTCGTGGTGCTTGAAGTATAAGTCGCTGGGCCATTGCTGGTGGTAAATGTGCCGCTTGCGCCCGGGGTCTTGTAACAGAATCCGCTGCTCGTGAAAGTGTAGACATCGTAAGAATATGTGGTGTTGGATTGCAGGTTTGTCACCGTGACGGAGCTGCCGATCCCTGCGGCCACCACAAAACCTGATCCCAATGCCGAACCCGAGCCAAAGCTTGCATTGGCAGTATAGCCCGTACCTGAAGAGGGATTGGTCTGTACACCCGAGCGTACGACCACCAATTCGCCGCCAGTGCCGCTGCCCGGCGTCCAGTTGAGCGTAGCCGAGGAAGCAGTGATACCAGTCGGGGCCGATATGCTGGCTTGTGTTGTCGGCACGGTGCAGCAGCTCAGGGTCGGCGTCCAAGAAACCATTCTATTGGGGTTTGGCCAGCAAGCCGGCGAAGAAGAGGTCTGGATCGTCTGAGTGTTCGCTGATCCCGCGGGGATGTTGGCCCAAGTTGAAGCAGTCGTGAAGGAAAGATTCCTAAAGTCGGCATTGCTCGCGCCGCGCAAACCACATTGCCCCACACGCGTACCGTTGATGAAAATGGAATTTTGGTTGTTGAAATACATCTCGATCACATTGCTCGTTTCATACAACCAAATTTGCGAAGATGGGATCAACCCGCTGCCGTTGCTTGTACCTGTCATCTTATAGCCACCCCACTCGATTTTGAAGATCCGGTTAGGTGCGGCACCGTCGGTGCGGTATCTAATATATGATGAAGCACCTACAGGTATCCTCGGTGTGGAGGCCAAGCTGCCAGACCAGTTGGCAATCACCCCATCGATCACACCTGTGCCTCCCAGATTTGCAGAAGCATTGGATATTGTGGCGGTCGTCGCTGGCAGAGGTGTGCCGGAACCAAACCAGACAAAGGCATTCGTATGTACCCCCAAGGTCGTGTAGTTTGCACAATTGTAGGTGAAGGTAAACCCAATCGGAATTCCGGAACCCGCAGTGTTAGCTGATCCACCCTGATAATAGGCATTGGACGTCGTGCCGGATACGTTGGCACCCGAAACGATGGTCGTACCGGTTGATAGCGCCGTGTAGGATGCGCTCAATGCGTTTGGAGTATAAGAATAGGTCGAAACCTGCCCATTTACCCGCATCCATGACAGGCCTACAAACAATGTTGCAAGCGCCGCTATCAGCGCAAGCCGTAAGTTTTGTGTAACATTTTCCATAGAAATTCCCCTTTGCGGGCCTCTTAAGTTGATTGAAAAATATGTGCGGGGGATGAAAATATCTCCTTTGTCATCCCAGAACTCAAAAAGATTGTCTTTTCAGCGTTGGAAGCAGTCGAAATACAAGAAATAGACGCCCCAATACGAATGTAAGGAAGAAATGGAAAATTGCAAATTTGCAATCCGCTTATTTTGAGCGTGCAACCTCAGCTCTCTGCCAGTACGATCACACGGTCTTGTGCCGAAAATGCAACGGTGGCAGATTTCTGGGGGTTGAGCACAATGCCATATTCCTGTGTGCTGTCGAATGCCTGCGCGGCGATGCGGTACCCGATCGCCGTGTGTCCCTTGCGCCGTGCACTCTCCACGACGGTGTAGAAGTCCACGTTCACACCCGGCTTGATGTAGTCTTGCATCGGGTTGATGTAAATCTCGCTGCCAGAGGAACTGAAAAGGTCGTCAAACACGCGCATGGTGTGCTTGTTTTCGGCGACCTGCGACATGAGCAGGCTGATGAGCTTGTCACTCACGATGAAGTCGTCGGCCTTGGTGACCTCGGCGAGGTCACGGTTGCGCAGGTCCAGCATCTCGCTCACGATCTTGAGGTCCTTGCCAGAGGCCTCCAGTATGCGGCGTATGTGGAGCAGGGCGATGAGGGTCTGGGAATCTGCATCTTGCAAGTCCATCTCCTCCTTGTAGCACAGCAGCTGCACGCTGTCGTAGGCCGTGATGTCCAAGGCGTCGATCACCTCGCGGTCTGCCGTGTCTGCCTGCTGAAATTCCAGGTGGATGTTCTTGAGCGAATCCTTGAGGTTCATGATCAGCTCCAGGTCTGTGTCAAATGCCGAAACGACCCGCATGTAGGAGCCTGGGGCGACATAGTGGTCGATTTCGTGGATGACGATCAGCGCCCTGCGGTTCCAACCCAGCATCAAGATGCGCTCGGGCACCGCGACGCCCGAGTTGAGGTTCACGATGGCAGCCTCGTTCACATTTCCCAGCTTGGTCTTGGACATCACGAGTGTGTCATCGTCCTCGGTGAGCGCGATGATGGAGTCGCCGGCGACGAGCCTGTAGTCCATTTTTGGATTGATTTTCACCGTGCCATTTGCATATTGCACGCCCATGACCGCCGAGTCCTCGTAGGCGTGCATGGCCTCCCCAAAGGTCTTGCCCACCAGAGCCTTTTCTTCGTTGAAATACACTTCGCCGCCGTCGAAATTCATGAGCTCGGTGTACACGATGCTCACGCCGCTTTGGCGCGATGTCTGCACCATAATCTTGGCGATGATCTCGTCGGTGAGCACGAGTTCGACCTCGTCCTTGGCGATCATCGTGGCGACCTCGCGGTTGCGTTTGTCCTTGACCTCGGCCACGATGTGATAGGGCGTGGTCCGACGGTCGGGCGCATTGGTGATGGCGAGGATGGTCTTGAGCGTGATCGGGTCTGGATTGCCGTCCTCGGGTGCCAACACGATGATGGACCTGGAGCCGTTGCAATTGGCGATCTTGAGGTCGGTCATGTCATTGGGATTGCCTTTGCGCACGATCACCTTGGAGTTGAAAAGGTTGCCGACTTGGCTGCGAATCTCGTCTTCCATCTCGACCTTGTCGCGGTCTGCGAGCACGACGATGCGCGGATTTTTTTTGTTTTGGTTGGCGATGGCGAGCTCTGAGATGATGGTGAATATCTTGGAGGACCAGCCCAAAATGAGCGAATGGTCTTGCTCGATCACAAAACTGCGGCCCTTGCGCAGGTCTTCGAGCTTCACGTTGATGCCATTGGACAAGACGCCGATGAGGGAGGAGAATATGAAAATGCCGCCGATCGTGATCACCAAGCCGACGATGCGGTAGGGCCAGCCGTTGTCGGCACCGACCGCGCCGGCATCCATCGTGCGGGCCAGGCTGCGCCAAGCACCCTCGTCAAATCCCAACGGTGCTTCCCCCGTGCCTGCGATTTCAAATATCCACAAAATCAACGCCCCAAAAATCACAATCAACAAGGAAGCGAAGGCCAGCAACGAGATCATCGCCACAGGCCCCTTGCTCATGAGGTTGTCAAACCAATAATGAAATTTTTGCTTCAGGGTAATTTGTTTCATAATTCCAGCATTCTGTCCATCAAATCGTAATTCCCAACGACCAGCATCATTGGCGACCGAATATTACATCATTTGCCCACAAGCACCAAAAAGTGAAAAGTGAGTAAGTGAAAAGTGAAAAGTGGGGAAGTGAAAAGTGAAAAGTGAAGCGCGCACGCTGAACTTGATCGTTCCGATCATCTTTCATCCTTCATCCCAATCCCCGTGAAAATCAAACCGCCCCTCGACGATGCTCCCCGCTCATGAGCGCCGCGTCCCCCCGCTCTTGGAGCGGGACTCGGCGCTCCAAGAGCGGCGGGACGCGGCGGGACAGGCGCCGTCCGCAAAGAACCGCAATTCCCCAAAACGCTCAACTCCCTCAGCCGTCAACTGCTACCAGCTACCTCCGAACGCTGAACTCTGAACTCCAAACTCTGAACTCTGAACTCTGAACTCCTCTCCCTACCTTTGTCCCATGCGAAAGCCCATCTCCTACCACGATATATTCCCGCGTCGCAAGCCGCTGATCGCCTGCATCCACCTGCAAGCACTGCCTGGCGCGCCGCTGTACCAAGGAAACATGAAAGCCGTCTACGACCAGGCCATTGCCGAGGCAGAAATGTTTGCCCAAGCTGGCGTCGACGCCATCATTGTCGAAAATTTCAGGGATCTGCCATTTTACCCCGACCGCGTGCCCTCCGAGACCGTTGCGGCCATGGCAGCCCTCTGCCGCGAGATCGTCGTGCACGCCGGCATCCCCGTCGGGGTCAACGTGTTGCGCAACGACGCCGACGCCGCCCTCGGCATCGCAGCGGCCGTAGGCGCGCAGTTCATCCGTGTGAACGTACACAATGCCGCAGCGCTCACCGACCAAGGCGTGGTCGAGGGCCGCGCCTATGCCACCACCCGCAAGCGCAACATGCTCGGCGCCCAAGTGCTCATCTTTGCAGACGTGGCCGTGAAGCATGCCGCGCCCATCGCCCACATTCCCCTGGACATCGAGACCCGCGACCTGAGCGAGCGCTCCCTCGCAGATGCCCTCATCGTGAGCGGCACCGGCACCGGGGCAGCCACGCGCATCGACGACCTGCGCATCGTCAAGGAAAATACCCACCTGCCCGTGGTCATCGGCAGCGGCACCACCCCCGCCAACCTCATCGACCTCAACCAATATGCCGACGGCTACATCGTCGGCAGCCACCTCAAGTTTGACGGCAAAGCCGACAACGACGTGGACCCCGAGCGCCTCCGGAGCTTTGTGCAGCTGTATGTGGGGACGATTGGGAATTGAGAATGATGAATGAACAAGGGCGACCATTGTCCATTGGCTGCGCCGATCCCGATGCGGGATTCTCAATTTTCCATCGTTCATTTTCCATTCTCAATTATCTTTGACCATGCGGAAATCTAGCGTGTTGCTATTCTTCATCGTTTTGTCCTTGGGTTTTGGCTCCGGCTGGGCGCAATCGAGCGTGCTTACAGGCACGTGGCTCGGCAAGTTGGAGCAAGAGGGCGAGGCCTTGTTTTCACAATACCGTTTGCGTCTGGAGCTCAAGCAGGTCGGCGTGTTGGTGACGGGGATGTCCTACATCAACGTGGCAGACAAACCCGAGCTCTATGCCACGATGAAATTGGAGGGGCGTTTTGACAAGGGGGTCTTCACGTTTCATGAACTGCAATTGATCAGCAGCAATCAAAACAGCGATTGGGGTTGGTGCCTCAAGCGTGGCGAACTCACCTTGAAGCAGGTGGGTGAATTCAGGCGTCTTGTGGGGCCTTGGGAGGGTTACATGGACGATTTTCCTTGTTTGCCGGGGACGATGACGCTGGAGAAGTTGAATGTGCAACCCAAGCCGACAGCGGACACCAAGCCCGCCGATGTGCAAGGTGTATTTGGGC
>JANMIM010000123.1:0-4977 GCA_031375795.1 Bacteroidota bacterium | reverse complement strand
CGGCATTGACAGCCAAGGGGGCGATCAGGCCACGCTTGATCGCTGTCGACGGCAAGTCCTACCGTATCTTGTGGGTGCCTGCAAATTCGGCAGAGGCGGTGGGGCATATTACAAAGCAGATCAGTGCGGCCATTCCCGATGGACTCTACGCCATCCTGCATCAGCCCAAAGGCAAAAAAGAAGAAAATACCTATCCCCAGACGCACCGCAATATCGAGTTGCTGTGCAGTGTATTTCTCGGAATGATCGTGGGCGAATTTTCCTTTGACACGCCAGATTATGCACGCGCTCAGAAACAATTGATGGGGCCGCAGATGCTCACGCGTGACCCGATTTGCGACCTATTTTTTTGCGGAATGGCGGTATCCTTCACGGGATTCGGGGCAGACAGCATTCCACAATCCATCCAAAAGTGGATTAGCATCTTCGACCTGAGTACCCACAAGTGGCGACCGATCCTGGAATTGCGGGCGATGCGGGGCGGCAGTGGCTTCACGTTGCACATTTCGCTGGAGGCCGACATCGATGGGGAAGAGCAGCTCTATCAGCTGGCTGAATTTTTGCTGGAGGAATATTATGCCCCCGATCGGGCCGAGGTGCTCAAGAACCTGAACCAATTGGCGGGACTTGTGCCGCAGCTGCACACTGTCCTGAAAACCGCCGGCAAAAAATCCAGCAAGATCGACCCCAAGTTGTTGCTGGAAATGCTCATGGACAAGCTGCCGCTCATTGAGTTGATGGGCGTGAAGGTATTGCTCCCGAGGGAGTTGCGCGAATTGATCCACCCCAAGCCGAGCATCGCACTCAAGGCCTCCGATGACATCAATGATAAATTCTTTTCCTTGGACAATCTGCTGAGTTACAGTTGGCAGGTCTCGCTCGGGGATGATCAGATCGATCCAAATGAGTTTTTTGCACTGCTGAACACCACGCATGGCTTGGTGCAGATCCGCAACCGTTACTACATCATCCAACCCGACGAACTGGAAAAACTCAAGAAGCGCATCGAGCGCGGCCCCAATCCGACAAAGCAGCAATTGATCCAAGCGGCGCTCAGCGGGCAATTTGAGGGCAACAAGGCTGGCCTGTCGCCCGAGGTCGTGCGCATTGTCCAAGAAATCACGGAAATCAAGGAATTGCCCGCACCCAAGGGCATTCACGCGACCCTGCGCCCGTACCAATTGCGCGGGTATGCATGGATGTACAAGAATGCACGCCTGGGCCTGGGAAGCGTACTTGCAGACGACATGGGCCTAGGCAAGACCTTGCAGGTCATCTCGTTGCTGGAAAAATTCAGGGAGGAGGGCAAGCTCAAGAAGATGCCCGCGTTGGCGATTGTGCCCACCTCGCTCGTCGGCAACTGGCAAAAGGAATGCGAGCGCTTTGCCCCCAAGCTCAAGACCGTAATATTCCATGGCACCGACCGCAAGTGGCCCAAGGAATCCTTTGACCTCATGGTCACGACCTACGGTATGTTGCGCAACGACCTGGAGGCGCTCAAGAAAAAGAAATGGGGCACGCTCATCGTCGACGAAGCCCAAAACATCAAAAATCCGGAGACTACACAGAGCAAGGCCGTGCGGGAAATCAATGTGCCGATTCGCATCGCGATGAGCGGCACGCCCGTGGAAAACGGCCTCACCGACTATTGGAGCATTTTTGACTTCGCATTGCCCGGCTACCTCGGCACACAGGAGAGTTTCAAGAAACAATTTGCCGTGCCGATCACGCGCTTTCGCGACCCGGAGCAACTGGCGTTTTTCCATGGGATCACCTCGCCCTTTATTATGCGGCGCGTGAAGACCGACAAAAGCATCATCAGCGACCTGCCCGACAAGATGGTGAGCGACCACTGGTGCAACCTCGAGGTGAAGCAGGCGACCGTGTACAAAAATGTGGTGGACGAGGTGATGGCGCAAATCGAGGCGGATGCCGAAGGGGGAATCTACCGTCAGGGCTTGATCCTGAAGCTGCTCACGGCACTGAAACAGGTCTGCAACCACCCCGCGCAATATTTGGGCAAGGGACGGCATCTCTCAGCGGATTCGGGCAAGGCAGCGGCGCTGATGGGGATCTTGGAAAACATCCGCGCGCAGCATGAGAAGGTGCTCATCTTCACGCAATACAAGGAGATGGGCGAGCTGCTCGTGAAAATGTTGGCATCTGAGATGAACGTGGAGGCAAGCTTTTTGCATGGCGGCCTCAACCGCAAGCAACGCGACACGATGGTGCGCGAATTCCAGGAAGATCATCACCGCAAGGTCTTCATCCTGAGCCTCAAGGCAGGCGGCACGGGTCTCAATCTCACGCAAGCCAACCATGTGATCCATTATGACCTCTGGTGGAATCCCGCGGTGGAAAACCAAGCGACCGACCGCGCCTTCCGCATCGGTCAGCAAAAGAATGTGATGGTATACCGCCTCCTCAGCAAAGGCACCCTGGAGGAGCGCATCGACGCCATGCTGAATTCGAAAAAGGAGCTCGCCAATCTCACCGTCTCGCAAGGGGAGCATTGGATCGGGGACTTGTCGAATGCGGATCTGGCGAAGCTGGTGGCGTTTGAGGGGTGAGGTTTTGGTTCTCAGCCGTAGGCAGTCAGCCGAGTGGTTGTGAGCCAACCTGCCTTCGTACCTGAGTTGCCCGCAGCCCGTGACAGCCTCATCGGCCATGCATCGCTCGGTGCCACCGCAACTGCGCGATGCCCGGCCGATAAGCGGGATTGTCTGGGTGGAGGATTGGGCGGTTGTGGAGGTGCTTGAGGGCGTGGGCGGAAGATTGTGGCGATAGATGTGATATTGTTGATCAAGCCATTGCATTTTTAGCCCGAAAACCCGAAACTTGTAGCATGGTATTGACGTCAGCAGTATTCAATGAGCATTATGCTAAGATGGAACCGCTTCGTGGGGCTTCATCGAGTGCTGTGAAGATATCGGTCATTTCCCAGGAGCGAAAGATCAAGATCCAAGAGGGAAGTCCTTTTTTGATCAACAAATCGATCCCAGAAACTTCAGATGTTTTGTTTCTGTCCCATGGGATTCTGAGCGAAGTGCGACAACCAAGGCTGGCAAGTTTTGAAGACCTGCAAACGTGGCCCAATATTGACAAAGCAAAAGAAGTCGCGCGTGATTTGAGTCGATCGTCTGTAGCTCGTCGCGTTTATTACATACACGACTTCATTGGGAATCATGTTTCGCAACTCAAGAACCAAAACAATACGCTGGACCAATTGGCGTTTAGTTTGTTGTCGGTAGAGGAATATGAGCATCCGCAGGTACATTTTCAAGCACAAATGCGGTTGCTTCCACAAGAGGACTATGAAACGGTGCTGAATGGCTGGGTTTATCTATCCAGAACGGCGTTTGGTAAGTTGGCAAATGCGCTGCCGCTTGCCAATCGCCTGGAGTTTCGCATTCGGATGCTGAAGGAATTCAAGACCGAAATCCTCCCCAATCTGGACTATGTAGCTTTGTTTGGAATGCTCTACGATTATATCGACACCCGCATCTTGTCACGGGGGCGGCTGCTCATTGAAACTGCGGATATGCTGAAGGAGGTCTTCAGTGACCTTGGCCCAGAGGAGATCGCAGCAATTGGGTTTGCTTCACCAGAACGACCTTCACAAGGCGATTCCATCGAGGTGCAGGCGAATTTGTTTAGAGAACTTTTTGCAGATGGTAAACTTGCAGTGCTTCAGCAATTGAATGAGGAAGTGATTGCAAATCGCAGTTCCGAGGATCGTTTCAACAAGCTATTTCACCGCAAGCACAAACAACTACCGTTGATCTTGGAATAATCATGGGGATTCTTGATACGATCAACAAAACAGCCCAAGGGCTGAGAAGGGCAGCCGTATGGCAAGGTACAGGTGATTTAATTGCTGAGGTAGAAACAGAAAACCTCCTTGATGCACAGCCGAGTTATGTCTATGAATTCCGCTGTTTGATGCGCTTGGTACAAGACTTGAAGCGTGAGCATACGATCGTTTTCTATCGAGGAGTGTTCCCGCAGATCCATTATTTTCCAAAGAGTCCAGCTCCGAAATTGGGATGGCCCCGGATACACATTCACGACCAAAAAACGGGAGCATTGTTGATGCAGGTATGTGGCGGCACAAAGGTTGCAATCGCCGTTGGCAACAAGATTTTCCATGCCCCCGACGTCTCCTTTCAAAAGCCAGATGCAAGTGACGCTCCGATCGCAACCGATGTTTACCTCATTTATGATGCCAAATTAAATGAGGGAAGCAAGAAGAAGGGCTTGAGCAAAGGGCAATTTTCAGATTTTACGCAAGTCGTAAGGGATTTTGGTTTGAATGCGGTTTTCCCCATTTCATTACCTGTGTGTTTTACCGAGCTTACCGACTTGCAAGCAAACTGCATCTTGACAAACGGCGCACCCTGGAATCTTGACCACGACTACCATCGCTTCAATTTCTTGCGGGTGATCTATGGTTTTTTTCCTGAAGGTGGGGTGTTTGGGGTTGTGGGCTAGGTGGTACAGGGAGGATGGGGACTGCATTGACAAAGGACTCAATCTCGGATTTTGCTTCCCTGAAAACGATCGTCTTTCACCCAGGCGCTTGTAGCGCAATGCGGTTTTGGATCGTATTGTCCAGCAAGCAATGATTCGGCGGCGCGGCATTATGAATCCGAATGCCCGTTCGTCGGCCCCCAGCTTTGTTTTGGGGAGGGCCGACGAACAGGTTCCAAAATTGTCGTACGCCCTTCCACAAATTGATCCCCGAGCAGAAGGCGGAAAAAGCGTAGCTTGCCGCGCTCGGTATCTTGAAATTGGAAGAATGACCATGAATGCCCCATTTTTCTTTTCCACAGCGGGTTTGCGACTGCGATTGCGTCCCATCCAACCTGCAGACCGGGACCTGCTCCAAAGCGGATTCAGCCAACTCTCCGACAAGACGAAGTTTCTGCGGTTTTCGTCGATCGACAATCAACTGAGCGAGCCACATTTGAAATACCT
>JANMIM010000104.1:0-1039 GCA_031375795.1 Bacteroidota bacterium | reverse complement strand
TCAGTCGATAATTCACATCCCTCGGCCAGCTCCCCGTATTCACAAACCAAGCCACATCCAGCAAAAAACTCTTGCCCAAGCCGTTGTCGCCGGTGATGATATTCAGGCGCGGGGCCAAGTGCAGCTCCATTTGTGCAGCAGGTCCGACGTTCTCCAGCTTCAGGTATTTCAGCATGTATCTACGATTGATGCGTGATCACAAAAATATAAGAACCCCAACCTCGTGGTTTCCAAAAATCCTGCCCACCAAAAAAAAGAAAGCCCCCAGCGGGCGCCGGGGACTTTCCCTATAGAAAATCAATCAACTTACAGTGTTATCGGTTGCCAGCGTTGTCGAAGGCGAAGCCGAGGGAGAAGCGCAGCGTGTTTTGCAGCGGGTGGTTTTGGCTGAGCGATGCCAGATAGGCAAAGTCCAGCGCAAAGAAGCTGTATTTCACGCCGAGGCCGAGGGTGACAAACTTGCGGTTGCCTTTGATCTTGTCTTCCAGGAAGAGGCCGGCGCGAGCTGCAAAGAGGTCGTTGTACCAGTACTCGACACCAGTGGAGAGGTTGAGCTCCTTGAACTCCTCGGTGAATCCGCCGGGGGCGTCGCCAAAGCTGCTGAACATGCCGGAGATCAAGGTCTGCTTGGATTGGCCACCTTCGGTGGGCACCATGAGCTTGTTGATGTCGGCTGTCAGCGTGAGGCTGTTGTATTCATCGAGGCCGGCTTTGAGGGCGGCACCTGCGCGCAGGTTGGTTGGGATGAAGTCCCTGTTGGCGCTGTTGGTATAGCTGATCTTGGCGCCGATGTTGGAGATGTTCACGCCCCAACGCAGGTTCAATGGCACTGCGCCCGCATCAAAATCCTTGTTGTAGAGCACGTTTGCATCACCGGCGAAGGAGATGCCCGGCTTGGTTTCAAATCCGCCCACGCTGGCGTTGGCGGCCAGGTTGCTGTAAATGAAGCGCAAGGCGACACCTGCAGAGAAATTCTCGGTGACTTTGCGGGTATAACCTGCATCCCATGCAAACTCGTTGGCGTTGAATTTGCCATATT
>JANMIM010000070.1:0-2416 GCA_031375795.1 Bacteroidota bacterium | reverse complement strand
CCAATTGCCCACACATCACCAGGCACAGGGAGCGCACACGCTGGCAGTGGAGCAGGGCCTTGGCACTGGAGGGCTTCGGCAATTGATCCAGCGTCTTCAGCATCTTTTTGGCCGCCTCGCCACGTTCGGGCTCCGACATGCGCTTGAGTGCCTGCGACTCGTGTACAAGCCCAAAATAGCGCGCCACCTCGGTGAAACGGTCGATGGCGGCCTGCTGCGCTTGGACAAAAGGTGCCGATGCCGGCGCCTTCTCGTCGACCATGAGCAAAATCGCACCCAGCAGGTCGGCCGCCTGCTGATGCTCCTCCAGCTCGGTGGCCAATTGGGCCGCTTTTTGAAATGTGTTGATCGCCTTGGTCGGATTGCCACTTGCCTGAAAACCCATTGCCAGCAGCCGCAAGGGCCTGATGCGCTCCACTGGGATATTGCGCATCCTGAACTCGCTGCGCAGCATGGCCACGTCGGCCTCCAGCTTGGCACGCAAACTCGCCAGCGCCCTGGCCGACAGCGTGGATTGCAAATCGCCGGGCTTCGTGGCGGCCGATTTATTTTGCTGCAGCAGTTCAAGAAACAACGCCCGCTTTTTCCCACGCAACCGCGTCGGCAAAAAGCCCGCCTCTGCCGGAGTAAGGCTATCCAGAATGGTCGATAGGGAGCTGCTCGGCGGCATTTCGTGGCAGTGTGAACAAATCGAAAAGATCAGGTGTAAGATACAAAAGTTCCCTGATTCTGCAAAACCTGCGAGATCGGCGGGAAACTACGCCTGAATTTTCGTTTTTTCAAAAGGCCTATGACAGCGACATTCGAACTGAGAGTGAATACAGTACCCATCGAGCGGTTACGCAGCATGCGTAGCAGGATTTGAAAACGAAAGTATAGGAAACTACGGTGGTCTTTGACAATGTATAGATTTAGAGTAGGGTAATTGCAGGCGTGTTTTTCGATCCGCTTGGCTCGTCCTATCAATGGGCGAGCCTGCGGATCGGATGTTGCTGCAAGCAATGACTGCTTTGCGGCAGACCTTGCTCCGTATGCTCGATTTCTTCAAACCAAGACAACTATGATATAACCTGTGAAGGCGGTGGTGGTGCAGCTTGGAGGCCAATTGGATCGAATGGATGACATTCCCCCTCAACGAAATCCCAATCAGTTGATAGATGTGATCTACAAGCCAGACCTACCACCCGCCTTCGCGGTTTGACCTAGCCGCAAAGCATTCTTTCCAGAAAAAAGGCACGGCGAGTGCCGCAAAGCCTCCATCGCAGCATGAGCCCAGACCCATGCGTGATCGTCCGCTGCGCAAGGACATGGTGCGCCGGTCACAAGCTTCCAATCTCAAATTTGCCTCCGCCCAGCCAAAGATTCCATTTGCCAACTCCTCCCTCCTATCTTTGCCAAATGTTTCTTGTAAAAATGCCGGGGATCGTGCAGGCCACGTGGCCGAGCTTGTTGTGGCGCAAGTCGCAGCAGGAAAAGGTGCTGTACCTCACTTTTGACGACGGTCCCACGCCGGGCGTGACCGATTGGGTGCTGGAACGGCTGGCCTGCTACAATGCCAAGGCGACTTTTTTTTGCATCGGCGACAAGGTGCGTCAGTTTCCCGAGACGCTGCTCAGGGTGCAGGCCGCCGGGCACACCATCGGCAACCATACATTCAACCACCTCAACCTCTGGCAGACGCCCCTCTCCACCTACCTCCACAACAGCGAACTCTGCCACGCGGCGATTTTGGAAGTGACGGGAACAGCACCGCAATATTTTCGCCCACCCTACGGCAAGATCGGCCTGCGCGCCGCCCGCCGACTGCAAGCGCAATATACCGTCGTGATGTGGGATGTCGTGGCAGGCGACTGGAATGCCGCCTGGTCAGCAGCACGCGTCAGCCACAATATATTGCGCCATGCACGTGAGGGTTCCATCGTCGTGCTGCACGATTCAGACAAGGCCGCCGACCGCATGAAGACCGCATTGGACGACACGCTGGCACACTATGCGGCGCTCGGGTATCGGTTTGAGGCGCTGTAGACCCATTATTTCACCACCACAAACTTCAAAGCCCCGCAGGTGGATTTGTCTGAACTCAAGCTCAGGCTGCGGTCTTGCACGCCGTCAAAAAAGGTGATCGCGGCGGTATTGGGCGGATATTGACCCTCATTTTCGGCAAAAAGGATGAGTTGGTTTTCGGCTCCGGGCACGACCTTGAGTTCCAACTCCTTTTTGGTCTTGGTGATGGCATATTTGCGCAGCAGCCATTGGCCGTTGTATTGCAGGGAAATGATGTCGCCATCGACCTTGTCGCCGTCCCAGACATACACCTTGAAGGTCTCGGTGGGTACCGCGATCTCCTTGCGGTGCGTGATCTTGCGCCCCTCGACCTGCCCAAATACACCTTGCACATCGGCGGGCTTGGTGACCG
>JANMIM010000066.1:0-9236 GCA_031375795.1 Bacteroidota bacterium | reverse complement strand
CGTGTGGGTCGTCGACCTTCCATTCTTCCTTCTTTTGGGCCATCGAGAAGCCACTACCCAAGAGGGTGAGTGCGAGTGCGAGTGCAGCGAATTTCATGCGCATGGGATACTTCATTTCAGTACTGATGGCTGAAATTAAGCAAAAAATGGACTTCCAATTCTTCGAGTTCCTTGAATTCGCAATTTTGGCCACATGCCTCTGGAGAATCAACACGCTACATCGATCACCGCATTTTCAAAACCAATGGCTCACGCGCAGGCCCAAGACCAGGGGGCGGCAGTAAACCAAGGTCACCTTTTCAAAGTACCGGCTGCCGTAGAGTTCAACGCCGAGCCTGAAGGATGGGCCGAACTGCAAAGTTTTACCGATACAAGCTTGCAGGCCGATGTTGAACCCATCGGAAGGGTTTCTGGTGTCAACTCTTTCAGTGATGCCATTCCCAAAGTGAATGACGGCTTTGGTATGCATGGCCATTGTTTGGGAGAGCATTGCGCCTGCACCGAGGTAGGGGCCTTGAGCTCGGGAATGGAAAAAATACTTGAGGATAATCGGCACTTGTACCTCGTGGGAAACGATTTCTGCATCCATGGAAGAATAGGACACAACACCAAGCTGTGCATCGATGTCAGAGGAAAACACGACGTCATCCCATTTCACGGAGTTTCGCCGCAAGGCATATCCGATACCGACCTGCAATGCCAGCTTTTCCTTGATGGCAAAACTGCCCCAAGCGTGGGCCGAAAATCCGATGCGAGGTTGCCGATGGGCGCCCAATTGCTTGGGCCAGGCCAAAAAATTCATGTCCAAGGCGGCATCCAACCCGAATCTTGTCCCTTGTGATGGCTTTCGATTGGATGTCGTTGCAAGGATTTGGGGGCTTTGTGCCATGGCAATCAAAGTCGTTGCTTGGAAAAGGAGCAGAAACAAGAGGAGGATGAAATTCCGAATGAAACGACTCTTTGGGAGCATACGATCGGTCTTTGAATTGAGCTATCACAATTTACATTGGTTTTCTGGTAAAATCCAATCAAAATGATAAAAGTGTGTAACAAATTAGGGGAGGCCAACAAAAAATGCTGAGTCCAAGGCATCTAGCCGACGGACGATTGACCATTTGCTTCTGGTCTCAAACGCTCAAAATCGATGATTTCTCGTGCTAACGCCGGAGGCAAACGTTCGATGCACTGTCCCGTCATTGGGACGGGGCGGGCTCCCCTCATTTGTTACACACGCAAATGAGAATGCGGCCGATTTAGAGCTGTTCTTGCACGGCATTTTGGCTAAATTTGCCAGATGCAAAAGGATGCCTTAGTGGACTTTTTTAAGCGGTTGGCGCCGCTCTCCTTGGAGGACGATACCTTCATCCGTGAGCGGTTCACGGGCCACATGGCTGCTGCCAAGCAATACCTTGTCCAGGGCGGTGAGGTCAGCCAATTGGTCTATTTTGTGGTGGAAGGCTGTGTGCGCGTCGCGATTGAAAACCAAAAAGGCGAGGACATTACCTGCTTTTTTGCGACTGAGGGCCAGTTTGTTGCAAATTATGAGAGTTTCCTCACGGGCCGTCCATCGCCCTATAGCCTGCAATGTCTGGAACCTTGCAGCTTGCTCGCGATCGACCGGCGCGGATTGCAGGAATTGTATGACCAGACGCGGTACGGCGAACGCATTGGGCGCCTGATGGCGGAGCATCTTTTTATCGATGCGACCGATCGACTCACTTCATTTTATGTTGAGACCCCCGAGGAAAGGTATCGGCATTTTCTTGCGCATTATCCAGGACTCTCTCAGCGCATTCCCCAGCATTTTATTGCTGCCTATATCGGCGTGCGGCCGCAATCCTTGAGCCGCATCAAGCGCCGTGCCTTGACCAGCATCATGCGTTAACTTGGGTGCATGATATTCATCTTTTTTTGTAACAGTCGTCATCGTTTGGAGGGGCCGAATCGGCAGAGATTTGCGTCCAACTCAAGATGATTGTTCATGGAAAAGAAAAGAACCCTCCTCCTGCTCGGGCATCCTAACAACCTTAGTTTGTGTGCGGCGTTGGCTGCTGAATATGAAAAAGGTGCCCGTGAAAGTGGTGCCGAAGTGCGCGTACATCGGATCGGGGACATGCAGTTTGACCCGACGCTGCACCTTGGTTTTCAAGGGAAGCAGCCTTTGGAACCCGATTTGGAGCGCTTCCAGGCCGATTTGGAATGGGCACAGCATTTGGTGATGGTATTTCCGTTGTGGTGGGGTGGCATGCCAGCAGCGCTCAAGGGTTTGGTGGACCGTGCATTTTTGCCAGGATTTGCCTTCAAATACAAGGAAGGCAGTCCCTTTCAGGCCAAATTGCTCGCAGGACGTACCGCCAGCGTCATCTTGACCATGGATTCCCCCAATTTTTGGTACAATTGGGTGCTTGGACGGCCACTTACCAAGGTTTTGAAACGACAAATTCTCGGATTTTGTGGTTTCAGCCGATTAAAATTTACAATTTTGGGGAATGTGAGAGCCTCGACACCTGAAAAACGTCAAGTTTGGATCGCAAAGGTCAAATCTTTGGGTGCAAAATTGGCGTAGTGCTTCGTTTGGTGGATTGTGCGGCAAGTTTCAAGGAGCAGCACGGGCTTCAAATCCACAAACCTACACGCAATCCGCAACTGATATGGTGGCCCCACCAGAAATACGGGCTGAGATGATTGAGTTGATGAAACCGGCCAAAGGGCTCGATGCTCCATTGCAGGCGTTCGCTCAATTGGCTGCGGTATCCTATGGAAATCTGTGCAGCGGTATTTGGCCGGAAGCCATATGGGGAGCTATATTCTTGCGACTTCAATTGACCACCTTGATAGAGGTAAAACAATGTGGCGGGTTGCTTGACCTTCTCCAACTCTGGGCCGATGGTGAAGAATAGCCCTTGCTCTTGGGATCCAAAGGCAAATCGGAAAAGGAGGGAGGCCCGCAAGGCTTGGTCATGGTAGGTGGTGACAATGGTGTAGTTCAATGCTGGGTCGCCAAAATTTTCGGAGAATTCATAATGATACCGCACGAGCGAAGTTCCCAGGGTGGCTTGTATTCCGATATGTTCCCCAAAGGGCATGGCCGCAGAGGCGGCAATTTCATAGCCCAATCTGGGTTGGATCACTTGCTCGGCAAGACCACGCGGATGCAACTTGGTATACAGATTGGGGCCGACGGTCAGGCCAAATTGTAGCTTGTGACCAGCGTTTTGGGCGAAAAGTTGCTGGTACATGCAGCCGCAGCACAGCAGGCAAAACAACAGCGTTTTCAGGATCGATGACTTCATAGGGTGCATGCTGAATGGCGAACATTTAAATGTAAACGAATTTTGTGGAAAAATCAAGAACTTGCCGCCATGAGTGCTTACCCTTCGTTGAAGGCCGTCATTTTTGACATGGACGGCGTGCTAGCCGACACCGAGCCGCTGTGGCAGCAGGCCGAACTCGAAATATTTGGCGCGCTGGGCGTGCCGCTCACGCAAGCCATGCTGCACAGCACCATGGGTTTGCGCTGCGACGAGGTGGTCGCCAATTGGTACCTGCAATATCCGTGGGAAGGCCCGACGGTGATGGAGGTCCATGACCGCATCGTGGCGCGTGTGATTGCGCTCATACGGCAGCAGGCGGTGCTGCTGCCCGGCGTGCGGCAGGCGATCGCGCGGGTGCAAGCGGCAGGATTGCGCTTGGCATTGGCGTCGTCGTCGCCGATGGTGCTCATCGAGGCGATGCTGGACCATTTGGACCTGCGCCAGGCCTTTGAAATATTGCGGTCTGCAGAGTCGGAGACGCATGGCAAGCCACACCCTGCCGTGTACTTGCACACCGCCGAGGATCTGGGCATCTCGCCGATGCAATGCATGGCGATCGAAGACAGCTTCAATGGCCTCCTCGCCGCCAAGGCAGCGCGGATGCGCTGCGTGTTTGTGCCCGCCGCCGAGTTTTGGGGCGACAAAAGGGCAGGGATCGCGGATGTGGTATTGCGGAGCTTGGAGGAGTTTGAGTTGGGGTGAGTTATTTGGGGGGTGCAAATTGCATTTGCATCTGGAATGTCGTTCGGTTGATCAGCGTAACCAGCCTCCGAAAAGGATCTGTGCGAATATCATTTCCCCAACTGGAATTTTTGATGATATCCTTGTAAAGAAAGTTTCCAATGAGGTGCATTCTGGCAGCACAAAAGGGCAGGGTGTGAGGTTTCGTAAGCATATCGTTGTGAATTTCAAACGAATACTCGTCTCCTCTGTAATCGGATTGCGATGTGAGCATGACGCCAATGAAACCTTCTTCTTCGTCATTGATCTCTTGATTGGAAAGGACGATGCAAGGATGGCGCAGGAATTTTCCATCGGGAGGGAGCCTGAACTCGACCTCTACAATTTGCCTTTGCTTGATGGACATCAATTCACCGATCTAATTTGGCTATGATAGAGCGTTTCGAGGTCTCGGACAATGCTTCCTTCAATGCATCATCGGTTTTCGCACGCTTTTGGCCTGCATAAACGGCAGTTCTGATCTCGGCCTCCACCGAATAGGAAAGCTGTAGTGTTGCATCCAAAAGGTTTTCCAGTTTGACGTTTTCAAAATATTCAGCCTTTTCATAAATGGCTTTCAATTTTGTCAAAAGACGCACGGCCTCTGAAAATTCTTCATATTCCCGCATTGTCATTCCATTGAGAATAGCAGGATCTGCCAAGATCGCTTGGTAAAGCTGGGAAAGCAGGTCGTGAAATTCCTGGACTGGTTTTGAAGCCTTTTTGGCAAACCAACTCGACCACCATGAGATCGAAAAAAAAGCTTCAATCCGTGCACGAACGCTGATTCGCTCAACGTTTCCGTTGAAGTCATGAATCCGGTCGAATGTGAGTGCAGGATGCATAGAAACCAAATTTACAGCAAGTACAGGAAAAATGCAACCTCACCCCCGCCCCCGATAATACTCCATCACCCGCGCTGCATTCCAGTCAATCAAATCCTCCCGCGCAATCCCCAGCTGCGCTGCCGTGGCAAACAATTCGTCATGCGAGGGTGCCTCGATCTCCAAATAGGGCGGTATGAATGCCAGATCATCAATATGTGCATCGACCACAATATGCACCTTGCCGATGGAATATTGCGTTCTGATCTTGCGCATTTTCAGGCCCTCCACGTAACCGAGGCGTTGCAGGATGAGCCGCATCATCTCAAAGTCCTCGAAACCCACTTCCAATTCCTCGCGCGTGCGGATGCCCGCCTGCGTGTCTGCATGCGGTGCCTTGAACGTCATGCGCAGGTCATGGCCTTCCTTGCGGATGCGCAACACCTGTTGCTTGCCCGCCAATGTGCCCGCCACATCGTCGTAATAGATCGCAAAAAACTCGTCGCGAAAATCAAATTGCGCCCCCAATCCCTCCAATTTGGAGACCATTTCGTCGACATTGATTTCCAGCACCTTGGCCTCGATTTCTTTCATGATTGCGCCTTTTCTACCACTGAACGCCCTGCAAATATGCGAAAGCTTGGCCGCAATCACGGCTTGGGATGCGTTCTTTTTCGCAAGATCGCCGTCCTTGTGGTTTTTTTGGAATATTTTTGCGCCATGAAATCGAGCTCCATCCACCCTGTTTCCGGCATGCGCCACATGGCCTCCTGGACCGTAATATGCGCCGCAATTCTGCTCCTGAATTCCTGTACCCAATGGACCGAGGAGCAAAAAAAGCGTCAATCCCTACCCGATTTCCATTTTGAGGCAGCCGCAGGCGGGGAATTGAAGCGCAGCGATCTTCCCGTGGGCAAGCCGGCGACGATCGTGTACTTCGATCCCGATTGCAGCCACTGCAAAATCACGATGGACAATGTCGTCAAGCACATCGACGACTTTGTGGGCAACACGCTCGTGCTCATCAGCCCGGCAGATCGCACACAAGTGATTCCCTACTTGCAGGAAAAGAAGCTGCTGGACCACCCGGGCGTGCTCGTCGGGATCTGCACGCCGCAGCAATTCCTGGATACCTTTGGCACGACGGCTACGCCCACGACATTGTTTTACGGCGGTGATTTTGATTTGAAGATGGCCTACAAGGGCATCGTCGACGAGCCAGGCATCGCCAATGGACTCAAGGCGGTCGCAGATTGAGGCAAGCTTGCACAAGGTTGCGTGGCAAGAAAAAGCCGCCTTGGATTGCATCCAAGGCGGCTTTTTCATAGCGGTTTACAGCGCGTCGTCTCAGTTCTTGTTGGGCAGGAACGAGTATTTGTCGCCATAGTAGAGGTGCTGCTCCGTGAAGTCGGTGGGGTACTCGATTTTCACGTCGGTGATCTTGCCATTGGCATCCATCACAGGCTTGAGCACAGGGTTGATGAAGCCGCTGTAGGGCGGGATCTTCAAGGCAGCCACGCGGTCGAGCACTTCTTGGTGGAGCTTTTGGTCCACTTTCACGCCGTAGGTTTCAACGAGGGCCTTGCCGGCTGCGGTGTCGCCTTCAGACTTGATGCGTTGGATCTCGCGGAGCAACTGGCCAAAGAGGTCGCGGAGCTTGTTGTAGTCGTTGATGCGCACATAGGTCTTGCCATCGCGCACGACCATCTCGACGACTTTGTCGGCTTTGCCTTTTTCCATCACCCACTTGCAGTTGAGTTGGCGGTTGCGCATGTGGTCTTCCTCCAGGTTTTTGCCGATTTTGAGGCGGCGCAATTGGAGCATGAGGCCGTTGCGGAGGTAATCGTTGTAGTGTGCATTGCCCACCTCGGTGCTTGGCATGATGCCCATCTCGACGAGCTTGGGATCCATGAGGTAGTACAGGGCGACGAGGTCTGCGCGGGCTTCTTCCAGGGTCGAAGCATAAGCGCCCATCGTTTCGTGGGGTTGGCCGATGCCGGGATTGATTTGGCCGGATGCGTGACCGATGACCTCGTGCATGTCGGTGTGCAGGTTGGCAGGCAGACCTTTGAACTTGCGGGCGAGGTTCACCTCGTTGCTGTCCCAGGCAAATTCCTCAAGGATGCCGGTGCGCTTGCCAGCTTGGTCGTAGGCCTCGACGATGTTGGCGAGGTTCACTGACTTGGAGCCGATCTTGCGGATCCAATCTGCATTGGGCAGGTTCACGCCGATGGGGGTGGAGGGCGAGGCGTCGCCTGCCTCCATGACCACGTTGATGACCTTGGCTGAGATGCCGGTCACTTCCTTTTTCTTGTGGGCGTCCATGATCGGGCTGTGGTCCTCAAACCATTGCGCGTCCTTGGCGATGGCGGCGATGCGCTTGGAAGCGATCGGATCCTCGATTTGCACGACCGACTCATAGGCACCGCGGCGGCCGATGGCGTCGCCATAGACCTCGATGAAGCCGTTGATGAAGTCGATGTCGCCTTCGGTGTCCTTCACCCAAGCGAGGTTGTATTCGTCAAACTTCTTGAGGTCGCCCGACTCGTAGTAAGCGATCAGGAGTTGTGTGGCTTCCTTTTGCTTGGGGTTGTCCATGACCTCGACGGCCTTCTTGAGCCAGCTCACGATCTGCTCGATCGCTTGGCCATACATGCCGCCGACCTTCCAGGTCTGCTCCACGAGCTTGCCACCCACTTTCACCATCTTGGAGTTCAAACCATAGGAAATCGGTGTCGTATCGCCCTTCACCGCCAATGCTGCGTAGAATTTCTCGACTTCCTTGAGGGTCACGCCTTCGTAGTTGTTGTTGGCACTCGCGGCGATGGGGTCCACGCCGGCGTCTTTGTTCACGCGCTTGAAGTCGACCTTGGGGTCAAACAGGATCGGCTTGAGCATCGCCAGCAATTGGTCCACCGTTTGGCCGCGATCCAGTGGGAACTTGGCTTGGTCTGAGCCCTTCATCAAGGTCTCAAAGTATGCGGCATCGAAACCCGGCTCGTGCTTCTCATAAGAGTAGTGGTGGTGGATGCCGTTGGAATACCATACCTGCTTGAGGTAGGTGTGAAAGGCCTTCCAATTGTCGCCCGACTTGTCGCCGTTGTAGGTCTTGTAGATGTTTTCCAGCGTGCGGCGAATCAGGATGTTGTGGCGGTAGTTTTGATCGTAGATCATGTCGCGGCCAGATGTGGCTGCCTCGGCGAGGTAGTAGCACAGGATCTTCTTTTCCAGTGGCAATTGCTCAAATCCAGGCACTTGGTAGCGCAGGACCCTGATGTCGGCAAACTCGTCTGCCACCCATTGGAAGGCAGAGTCAGCAGTTGTGACGGTCGAGTCCACCTTGGTGGAGTCTTTGCCGTCGTTGTTTTGATTGCCAGCCTCGTCGTTGCAGCCCCAGACAAAAAGGGCAGAAAACGCGACCAGCAACAGCATGTGCTTTATTTTCATGAATACTTCGTATTGAACGATTTAAACAAAATTTTTGATGGCCGCGAAGTTAGGTTTTTCGCTGTGAATTTGCTAATCATTGATCACATCTGTGGATACCGATGGTCCCAAAGGTGCGACAGACAAGGGGAATCGATGGATGAATGGAATCCAATCGAAGAAAGCCGCAGCCCCATGGATCTTTGGGCAATCCGTGTCACAACACATATTTGCCGTTAAGCCCTCCGAAATTGGGTTTTGGTAGGAATTCACTGCGTTTTTTCATAACTTTGTACCTTTCGGTTAAAGGTAATTGGTGATAGTATTAAAATAGGTCAATGAGAAGGTTGAAAACTTTGATCGTGATGTTCTTGGTCACCTTTGGGGGTACTTTTTTGTCCTACAAGGTCATCAAGCTAGCTACAGATGAGCCTTTGCTGGACAATGCTAAGTTTTGGGACGTCTTCACCGGCTACAAACCTCGTTACAAAAAGGGGGCAACCCTCAGCATGAAAGCCGCCGACGACTTCAAGGCAAGCCAAATCAACAATGCGATCGATGAAATCGTACCCTACGTATTGATCGCGCTGTTTTGCTTCCTTTGCCTTGCGGTCATCGCAGGGTTCAAGGTTTACTCCAACAGTTGGTGGAGGGGATAGTAGCCATCTCCATTCTTGAATTTGAGCCGAATTTGCATTTTCCTATTTGGTCATGTAGTTTTAAGATTCACGTAGGAGGAACTTCCTTTGCGATAATCTAAGATCGACTAAACTGGAAACGCAACATGACTACACTTCAGAAAGGCTCTCATGGCGATGATGTGAAGCGCCTGCAAGAAAAACTGGGCATCAAAAAGCCCGACGGAGATTTTGGCGGCAACACGGAAAAAGCGGTGATCGCTAGGCAAAAGGCGAATGGTATCAGCCCCGCAAATGGAATCGCGGGGCCCGAA
>JANMIM010000017.1:0-7980 GCA_031375795.1 Bacteroidota bacterium | reverse complement strand
GTCGGGCCGCAGCTCGGGCCAAATGCCTATTACGTCGAGCCGCGCACGGTGGTGCGGGCGCATGTGGGACCACCCAGCAATCAGATGGGCAGCGGCGGGAACTTTGCCAGCCTCGTGGAGGGATTGGTATTTGATGCCTTTCAGGACCTCGTCATCGACTCCGTGACGGTGTATCCCTCCGACACGGGCGTGGTGCGGCTGCTGTTGCTCGATGCAACGGGCACGCGTCTGGATTCGGTATCGGTGGCTGTTGCACCGAGCTTTGCGTTGGAACCGACGGTGATTGCGGTGGAAATGGCGGTCGACCAGGGCGTGGGCTACCGCTTGCGTGCCAGCGGCAGCACCGTGCCCGGGCTTTACCGCAATACGGCCGGTGCCTCCTATCCCTACGTGCTGCCCGGCGTGGCCCAGATCACAGGTCCCGCCAATGGCTTGGTGGGCTACTATTACTTTTTCTACGATTGGATATTGCGCTACGGCAACTGCCCGGGGCCGCGTGGCATGGCGCTCACCGACACGACGACCCTGCCGCCCATCGCCAATTTCAGTCGTAGCATCAACGGCCTACAGGTGCAGTTTGGCAATGCCTCGCTGCACGCCCAGGACTACCATTGGGATTTTGGGGATGGCTCGTTTTCAACCGCCGCATCGCCTTTGCATTCGTTTCCCATAGACGGCAATTATGCAGTCTGTTTGATTGCCAGCGGCCCCTGTGGTGCCGATACCTTTTGCCAAAATATTGCGGTGGATTGTTTGCCGTTGCAGGTTGGATATTTGCATTCCGAAGCTGGCCTTGCGTTGTCCTTGATGGACACAACTGCGTTGAGCGTGGGTGCGCATTGGAGCCTGGGGGATGGACAATTTGCAGGCGGGGCGAATGTGACGCATACCTATGCCACCGACGGCACATATTGGGTGTGTTTGCAGAGCTGGAATGTCTGCGCAGACACCACGCAATATTGTGATTCGTTGTCGTTGTGCGGCGCACTGGTAGCGCAGATCGGCTTTGTGCAAAATGGTGGGGCTGGGTTTTCATTTGATTTTTCGGCGCTTGGGAGTGGAATGCCCACGGCTTGGAACTGGACTTTTGGGGATGGAGGCAGCAGCAACGCTGCCGTGGTGACCCACGCCTATGCTGCGGCCGGAAATTATGTGGTGACAATGATCGTACACAATCTTTGTGGCGACAGCGACACGGCCACGGCGAATATTACGGTCGTCGGGAATGATCCCCACCAAGCTTCTGGAATTCGCCTATTCCCAAATCCCAGCCGTGGAAATATTGTGCTCGAAACAGGAACATTTCAGGCAGGTGGATGCCGACTGATGCTGCGCGATTGGATGGGCAAGGAGGTGCAGGCGTGGCAGGTGCCGCAGAATGGCTCCGTGAATGCAGGGGGCGGGCAGCGCATCGCTTTGCAGCTCGTTCATCTGCCCAATGGGAGCTATTTCTTGGAACTGAGCGGCCCGGATGGGGTGCTCAGAGTGCCGTTTATTTTGCAGAAAGACTAGGCGGGCTGAAACGAAAGGGTGGCATTGTCCCAGCGAATTGTCCAAGATTTCCCGCCTACCGCAACATCGGCTTCAAAGGGAAAGGGCAAGGCCGGCACCATCGTGGGAATCCATTTTTTGCGTGCCGAATCCACCAAGATAAATAGCCCGTGGTCGTCTCCCAAGGCTGTGAAAACCTCGGACGGCTTTCCAAAAATGGCGATGCCCGTTTCTGCCTGTATTTGGTCGGCGATTTGCGAATGGGTGAAATTTGCAAAACCGATTTCGCAAACGTTCAAAACCTGACCGATCGAAAATTGCGCATCTGAACCGGCGGCGAGACGACGGCGCGCGATGAATTCCCCAATGTTTCCTGAAGGATCCTCAAAATAAACCGCCTCTGCGTCCCAATTGGGAAACTGCACGATGCGCTCGTCCTCAAAGGGCACTAGGGGAATGTTGCGGTCCTCCAACCATTTGGCCGAAGATGCAATTTGATTGGGAAAGATGTTGAAGGCGAAATGGTAATAGCAATTTTCACCCAAGACGAACTCCAAGACAGACTGCCCGCAAGCGAGGGAAATGAAGTTCTCGGATTCCGTCAAAAGCCTGAATCCAAGACGCCCGATGTAAAAATCACGGAGTGCTGAAACGTTGTCGGTATGGAGTCTGAGCCGGTGAATCAGCATCGCTTGCGCAATCTCAGGTCATTCCGCAACGACTTCAAATCTATAGGCCTTGGAAAATTCCTCCTGTGCCTTTTCCACGAGCGCAAACAGGTGATCTTCCTCCTCGGAAAACTTGTTGCGCACCTCATCGGCCGCCTCGAGCTGCTCAAGGGTTGCAAAATGACTCACCAAAACCGGCATGATCCCCCTGAAATCCTTGTCCAGCCCGGTCGCATACAGATTGATGAGTGCGAGGGCCGCATCGCGCAGCTTGGTGTCCCCGCGAAAGCCGTCCATCGCCTCCAAGGACTTGGCGGCGGCGCGGGCGGTGTCCAATGCAATGTTCAATTGGGCGATCGCATCCAAGCTGTCATAGTCCTCGACGGCATCTACAAACCGGTCAAAATGATCCACCACACGCGTTTGCAGGTCCACGATGGCGTCGTTGTAAGCGACAGCCTTTTCAGTACTTGCGGTCTGGTTGCAAGATGCAAGGACCATCATGAGCAACAACAATGGCAAAATTGAAACGCGGTGCTTCATTTCCTGTATTAAAAGTCTACGGCAAATTACGGCAATTCAGCGGACTTCAAAAATGATGCGTCGAAATGCTTGTTCATTGGCGCTGCCCAGCCCGATGGGCATACGATCCCGCCTTTGCGGAAGCAGGCGCAGCGATTTCGTCGTTAGTCGGCCATCAGCGTTGTTCTGGGGCTGCGTGCGCCGTGGCGTAAGGGCCGGCGAACGGGTGCCGCACACGTTTGTCGTACACGCGTCTTCGCGACGACCATTTTGCATTGCCGAATTGGAGTTTCCTTTGCAGATTTGGGAAAATACAGCTGTGCTATGCATCGATTGAGAATCATATTTGGGTTTTTGGGAGGCTTGTTCCTCGCGACCATGGGCATGTCCCAGACATTTTTGGAAACCGAGCGTGGCAGCGATGCCCCCACCCTACCCGAACTGCAACGGCGATTGCACGAATATGCGCTGCAAAACAAGGGCAAGAAAATCAAGGGCTGGAAGTGGATCAAGCGCTGGGAGGACTATCAGACGCAGCGCATGAACCCCGACGGCAGCACTTTTGACATTGCCGAATATGCTCGCGGCGCCCAGGAGGTGATGGCCCTGAAGTCGGCTGCCGCCAAGACCGCGAGCAGCAGCAGTTGGTACCCCTTGGGACCCAACAACTACGCCATCCCGAGCAGTGCAAGCTGGGAGGCAGGCATCGGGCGCATCAACTGCATTGCCTTTCACCCGACCAATCCGAATACGTTTTGGGTGGGCGTGGCACAAGGCGGAGTGTGGAAGACGGTGGACAATGGCGTGAGCTGGACACCGCTCACCGACGACCTGCCGATGCTGCGCGTGAGTGACATTTGCGTGAACCAAGTGAATCCCGACGAGATCTACATCTCGGTGGGTGATTTTGCATATTTCGGGGCTGGCCTCAAGCTCGACGACCGCAAACGCCACACGCACTACGGGCTGGGCGTGTACAAGACCACCGATGGCGGCGGCACCTGGAACCCCACCGGCCTCGCACTCCAACAGACCGATTTTGACTATTCGCTCACCCGCCGCGTGTTGATGCACCCGAGCAACTCCCTCTCGCTCGTGGCTGCGGGCTCCCACGGCATCTGGACCACCGCCAATGCAGGCGTGACCTGGACGCAAATCAACGACAGCATCATCTGGGACCTGGAGCGCGACCCCGTGGACCCCAATGTATTGTATGCCTCCTCGGGCTTCCGCGCCACGCTCGACAATGGCACCGCCGCCATCCTGAAGTCGACCAATTTTGGTGCGACCTGGACGGTGTTGCCGACAGGCATCCAAGGACAAGGCGTCGTGCAGCGCATCGAGCTCGCGGTTTCGCCCTCAGACCACAATTATGTCTATGCACTCTGCGCGGGCATGGATGCGGGATTTGCGGCCTTGTACCGCTCCACAGATGCGGGTGCGACATGGACGCAGCAAAGCACAAGCCCCAATATCCTGGAGTGGTACGATGGATTTGGGGGCGGTGGGCAAGGATGGTATGACTTGGCGCTGCTCGTCGATCCACAAAACCGCAATAAGATTTACACGGGCGGCATCAATATTTGGGGATCTACCGACGGTGGCATGACTTGGGATCCCTGTTCATACTGGTTGAATGATTATGGTCAGTCGGTGCATGCCGATCAGCACCAATTTGCCTACAACCCCTTGAGCTCCAAATATTATGTCTGCAACGATGGCGGCTTGTATTCAACCGAACAAATCGTGATCGGTTCCTGGGACGATGCCACCAATATCCCCGGCTACCAATGGCCGACCACCTGGATCAAGATGAGTGCGGGGATGCAGGTCACCTCATTTTACCGTTGCAGTACCACCCCCGCCGCCCCTGGCAACCTGGTCGCTGGTGCGCAAGACAACAGCACCTATTTTTACAATGGAACCACCTGGTACAACCTCTTTGGCGGCGACGGCATGGAGTGCATCCTGCATCCGACCGATCCGCTCACGATTTACGGCAGTTCGCAATATGGGAGCCTGGCGGTGAGCAACGACGGCGGTCTCAGTTACAATTATTACACGACACCGCCAGAGTCGGGAGAATGGACGACCCCCTACCTGTTGCATCCCAACGATCCCAATACGATCATTGCGGGCTATGGAAATGTATGGAAAAGCACCGATGCGGGCAACAGCTGGACGGCCATTTCCAACTTTCCGATCAATGGAGGGCTGGGACAACCTAATATTTGCTCGGCCTTGGCAGTCGGTCGCAGCAATCCCGACTACATCTATGCTGCCAAGCGATTCTATTACAGCTACCAAGAGCCAAGCGCCCTGTGGGTGACCACCGACGGCGGCGTTTCCTGGACAGACCGTACTGCTGGGCTGCCAGATTCACTGTACTTCACCTATATTGCGGTCGATGCCGACGAGCCCGCCACGGCTTGGGTTACGACGGGCGGGTTTGTGCCCGGCAACAAGATTTTCAAGACCACCGATGCCGGCGCAACCTGGACCAACATCAGCCACAATCTGCCAAATCTGCCAACCAATTGCGTGTTGCACGACCGTGGACATGCCCGCAATCCGATCTATGTCGGCATGGATGTCGGCGTCTTTTATTACAACGACACTTCAAGCTCTTGGGTGCTGTATGCCACCGACTTGCCGAACGTGATCGTGAGCGAATTGGAGCTGGACGAGTCCAATCAGCAAATCGTGGCGGCCACATTTGGGAGGGGATTGTGGGGAGTGAGCCTGCGCGACGATGTCTCGGTACACAACGACCCGGGATCGCCGGGCCATTGGACGATGGCTGTGGTCCCCAATCCCAATACGGGTGACTTTGCGGTCGATTTTCGGGGGCAATCTGTGACGCCGATCCAAATCGAAGTGATCGATGTGATGGGGCGAATCGTCCACAAGGAATCGGCACAACCCTTTGCCACACAGATGTCTGTGCAGCTGCAAACGCAACTGAGCGCTGGCGCCTATTTTGTGCGCGCCGGCAATCAAGACATTCGCCTCGCGAGGCGGTTTGTCGTGCGGTGATTGTGTTGCTCGGTATTGAAATTTGTTGTTGATCCACTGCACCATGCGGATGGAGGATCGGAAGCCACTTCACGAGCTCCCTGTGCTTGGCAGGCAAACACAAATTGTTGTACTAGGCTTCAGGCTCAGCGGTGTCTTCGTATAGCATTCCACAGATTCCGCAGGTGGGAGTTTTGCCCTCCAGCGGCATAATCTGGTGATTGAAAGCTACGAATCATTTTTCAGCAATATTCCGCCATTGAGTATTCACTGGGATTATGTGGGTCAACGACAACGGCCCAGTGGCATGCGCAATTCGGGAGCGAGGCATTCGACTAATTGCAATTTTGGATCGTTCAATCTCCAAAACCCACTATCTTGCAGCCAGAAAAGAACACCTGCTATGAAATACCGCATTGCCTCCTGCCTGATTCCGCTCACCCTCCTCCTTTCCCTCCACAGCTGCAAGCAGGTGCGACCCGTCCCCCCGGTCATGTCCACGCCTCCGGTCATGCCCGAGGCCCTGAAGCCCGCACCCTGCCCGCGCACGGTCGACTTTGTGATCATGCAGCTCAACGATGTGTATGAAATCGAGCCCATGGACAATGGCAAGGTCGCGGGCATGGCACGTGTGGCCACCGTGCGCAAGCAGCTCATGGCGGCGGGCAACGATGTGATCACAGTATTGTCGGGCGACTACCTGAGTCCCTCGCTCGTCGGCGCGCTCAAGTGTGACTTCGCGGGCAGCAAGCAGCGCGTGAATGGCCGACAGATGGTGGAGGTGATGAATGCAATCGGGGTGGATTATGTCACATTTGGCAACCATGAGTTTGACCTCAAGCTGCCCGACCTCAACGCCCGCGACGATGAGAGCAAGTTTCAGATCATCAGCGCCAACGTCATGCAGCCCAATGCCAACGGCCCGACGCCGTTTCAGCAACACGGCAAGCCCGTGCCCGACCATGTGGTGCGCAAGGTTTGGAATGAAGTCGGCGACACGCTACGGCTCGGCTTCATCGGCGTCACATTGCCCTTCAATATGCAACCCTACTTGCAGTACCTCGACATCTATGCCAGTGCCGCAAGCGCCTACGAGTCCGCGATGCGCGAGTCGGATGTCGTGATGGGCATCACGCACCTGAGCATCTTGCAAGACGACACGCTGAGCCGCCGCCTGCCCGGCATGCCCCTGATCCTCGGCGGACATGAGCACGTGAACATGCTGCGCCCCGTGGGCGATGCACGCATCGCCAAGGCCGACGCCAATGCCAAGAGCGTGTACTTGCACTGGTGCAAGTATGACCCCGCCACCAAAAAAACCAGCATCTTCTCCCAGCTCATGCCCATCGCCGAGACCATCGCCAGCGACCCCGCAGTGGAGCAAATCGTGAACAAATGGGGCGACTTTGCCGACAACTGCATGAAGTCCCAAGGCTACCTGCCCGACGACACGATCGGCTATGCCATGGCGCCGCTCGATGGCCGCGACGCCACAATTCGCTCGGGCCAGACCAACTTGGGATTCCTGATCGCCGACGCGATGCGCACCGTCGACCCTGCCGCCGAACTCGCCATCCTCAACAGCGGCAGCGTGCGCTTGGACGACCAAATCGTGGGCTTGGTGACGCAGCGCAACATCCTGGCCACACTGCCCTTTGGCGGCAACATCCTGCATGGCAGCATGAAAGGCAGCGACCTGCGCCGCATCCTCGACAAGGGCCTCAGCAGCGAACTGTTCATGAACGGTGCCCATTTGCAATATTCCAGCAACCTCAGCCGCACCGGCACCAACTACCTGCTCAACGGCAAGGCCCTCGACGACAAAAAAATGTACATGGTTGCGATGCCCGGCTTCCTCGCGGGCATTAACCCCGGCACCGGAGAAACGGTCTACAATGACATGGGCATCAGCAAAATGGCCACATGGGTCGAGCCAGACCTCAAAGCCGCCAAAGCCAAAGGACTCGTCCAAAACGACATCCGCGACATCGTCATCTACGCAATGAAACACGACCCCAGCCTGGAGTTGATCATGCAAATGCTCAGAAAGAAGTGAAAAGTGAGAGAGTGAAAAGTGAAAAGTGGGCCAGCACGCTGCACTTGATCGTTCCGATCTTCTCTCAGCGACAACCGCAACTCTCAACTCTGAACTCTCAACTCTGAACTCTGAACTCTCAACTCCCCCCGCCATCCAGCCGATACTGACTCGGCGTAATCCCAATGTGCTTCTTGAAAATCATATTGAAGCTCGACTTGCTGTTGAAGCCCGCGTCGTGGGCGATCG
>JANMIM010001456.1:0-1964 GCA_031375795.1 Bacteroidota bacterium | reverse complement strand
GTTCAATGCGCTGGTCGCCAAAAACGAGCAGCCACAAGCCTACGGCGCGGTGTTTGATACCATTTCGATTTGTCTGAGCAAGGGTTTGGGCGCACCGGTGGGTTCGCTCCTGCTGGGCACTGCTGCCCATGTCAAGGCGGCTCGGCGGGTGCGCAAGGTGCTGGGTGGCGGCATGCGCCAAGCGGGCTTCCTCGCGGCGGCAGGCATCTACGCGCTCGACCATCATGTGGTGCGCCTAGCAGACGACCACGCGCTCGCTCGAGAGATGGGCAAGCTCGTGCATTCCCTGCCCTACGTGGCAGACCTGCGGCCCGTCGAGACCAACATCGTGGTCTTTGAATTGGCTACTGGCGTGGACACCAAGGCCTTGCTGGCCCACTTGGCGGCCGACAACATCTTGGCCGTACACTTTGGCGGCCAACTGATTCGCTTTGTGGCGCATCTCGATGTGGATGCGGGGTGCCTGGGCCGCATTGAGAAAGCGCTGAGCACTTTTGGCTGAAAACGATCAAAGGATTTGACAAAATGCACGCTGTGGGAAACCTCTTGCCAGGTTTCGAATTGGATTTGGCGCGGTTGAAGGCAATGATCGGTTGATTTTGTCTCGGATGATTCGATCAGATGTACATTCTCGGCGTCGGGCATCCAATGTATCCCCGATCCGCTGATGCTTGCCGGTCACAAAAAGCCTCGCCACCACTTGAAAAACCCCCCATCTTTCCCTATTTTTGACAAAAAGCAAAGTCATGGAGGATCGTCCCATCGTCTTGGATTTCTCAGCAGTTGATCGAATGACCGACGATCAACTATTTTCTTTTTGTGTCTCCAACCCCAATTTGCGCATCGAACGAAACGCCGACGGCACCATTGTTATTATGTCACCTGCAGGATTTGGATCTGGATATTTGAGTGGATTGGTCTCTCATCATTTGTTCGCTTGGAGCTTGGCTTACAATCTCGGAATCTCCACAGACTCCTCGGCAGGCTTCATTTTGCCCGACAATTCGATGCTTTCTCCAGATGCCTCCTGGATTTCCAATGATCGGTTGGCAGGAATCTCGCTCGAGCAGCAGGAGAAGTTCCTGCCCGCCTGCCCCAATTTTGTGGTTGAGATCGCATCGCCATCAGATAGCATCGCGAACTTGCGCCGCAAGATGAGCAATTGGATCGCAAACGGGGCACAACTCGGGTGGCTCATTGTTCCCAAGAACGAAACGGCAGAAATTTACGAGCAAGGTAAAGCGCCTGTCATCGTGCAGGGCTTTGATCAGAAATTGAGCGGCATGGATTATTTGCCGGGCTTTGAGTTGGATCTGGCCATGCTGAGGCGCTAAAGCATCTGTGATGGATCACACTGCAGATCGAGGCATGCCGTGTCACAGGTTCTTGGATCAACCACCTCGTTGATTTCCGTTTCGCCCCTTGCCTCAAAAAACAGCAAGCACTTGAATAAGAATCCATTCTTTCCTATTTTTGATCAAAGCAAAGTCATGGAGGATCGTCCCATCGTCTTGGATTTCTCAGCCGTTGATCACTTTACCGACGATCAGTTGTTTGCCTTTTGTGCTAGCAACGACAATCTACGAATCGAACGTAACGCCGACGGCACGCTAGTCATTATGTCACCTGCAGGATTCAGATCTGGCCACCTTTCCAATTTGGTCAGTGGGAAATTATTGAATTGGAGTTTGGAGTACAACAGCGGAATCAGCACGGATTCCTCGGCCGGCTTCATCCTGCCAGACAATTCCATGCTCTCCCCCGATGCCTCCTGGATTTCCAATGATCGGCTAGCAGGAATCTCGCTCGAGCAGCAGGAGAAATTCCTGCCCGCCTGTCCCAATTTTGTGGTTGAGATCGCATCGCCATCAGATAGCATTGCTGCGTTGCGCCGCAAAATGGCCAATTGGATCGCCAATGGTGTAGAATTGGCATGGCTCATTGTCCCCAAGAGCGAGACGGCA
>JANMIM010000777.1:0-2545 GCA_031375795.1 Bacteroidota bacterium | reverse complement strand
TTGCCATAGACATTGCCGATGTTTCCGAGGTAGATGCCCGTGTTGTAGGGGCCCTCATTGGCTGCGGAGTCCAGTGCCAATTCAAAAAAGTGAAGGGCTTCCGACAGCTTTCCCAACTCATTGTACACGCTGCCGATGGAGTTGTATGTCCCCGAGATTCCCTTGGAATAGCCGATTTCCTTGCGGATCGCCAAGGCCTGCTCCAAGTCCTGGATGGCCTGCGCATAGTTCTTGTCCTTGAGGTGGATCACGCCGATGTTGCTGTGCATGTTGGCGATCCATTTTTGGTCGCCAGCCTGCTCAAACAACTTGAGGCTCGCCACATACTCCTGCAAGGCGCGGTCGTAGAGGTTGAGCATCTTGTAGCAATTGGCGACGATATTGGTCGCTTTTGCGAGCCTCAGGATGTCGTGCAGGGAGTCGGCGACGTGCTGGGATTGACGCCCGAGCTTGATCACCGAGTCGGGCATGGCATAGATCAGGCTTACCTGCAGCGCATTCATTTTGTCCAGGTACACGCTGTCCTTGGTCGGATAGGCGAGGATGTCTTGGTAAAGGCTGTCGGCCTTGGAGGGGGCTTGTGCCCTGAGCTGCAATGCCGCAAACAGGGCAACAATCACGCCCAAAAGTGGTCTCATGGTTCTCAACATGGCACAAGATAAGGAGGAATTCAGGATTCGCGGGAGTGGTCGTTTGGTTTGGTTTGGATTGTACAGCAATTTCGGCCCCGGTTCGCCGGCCCTTCCCAAAATAAAGCTGGGGGCCGACGAACGCGCATTTTGCCTTCAAGATTCGGCCCCGGTTCGTCGGCCCTCCCCAAAATAAAGCTGGGGGCCGACGAACGACCTTTTCCATTCAAGATTCGGCGTCGCCGAATCATGGTTTGCTTGCCAATATCGTTCGTCGGCCCTCAAACTGCGCTTTGTGGAGGGCCGATGAACAACATTCGAAAGCAGCATTCGGAATGCCTGAATGCAACCTCAAAACTTCCAAGCCAAGGCGAGGTTGGCATCGACCACGAGGTAGACACTGGTCCATTGACGGCCGTAGGAATCGATGACTGGCACGATGGCATGGTCAATTTCACTCATTTGCGTATCCCAATAGTAACTGAAGCCATAGTAGTCATGCGTCAGTTCGTTGCGCACGCCCCAGCCGGGTCCGGCAGACATGTCGATGTGCAAGCCCTTCACGAGACGCTTTTGCCAGCCGAGGCGTGAGCTCAAAATGAAGTCCACATTGCTGTTGGATACCCTGATTTCGCTCGTTCGTACACGGTACCCTTGCCAGACCAATTTGGCGGTGGGTTGGAAATACCAGCCTTGACCGTCGGCGCCCGTGAAGTATTGCCGAAATCCGAGCAGGAACTTGGCGCCGCCGAAGCGGGAATTGCGGTAATCATTGTAGGCTGGCAACTCGCTGCGTTTGTCTTTGCGGTACCTGCCACCCAGGCCCGCCACCAGCGCAGCATGTGGCGCGATGCCGACCTCCACCGTGGCGACCTGCCACGTGGGCCACTCCAAGGGCGTCTTGCGAATGCCGCCGGTGATCGGGTATGTGATGAGCCCGATCGGTCCCACCACCTCCAATTTGGGCATCACATAAGGCTTGATCTTAGGGGGTTGGGTTGCCGAGAAATCTTCTTGGGCGATGGCCGCAATCCCGAAGACCAGCATGAGCACACAGAGGGAACATGTCTTTTTCATCCTAAGGAACTGTTATTGCATTTGACAAATCCACAGCCACGGCGCCGCGAACCAAGAACAATATCCTCTCTCGTCAAATGGGGCAATTTCGCGCGTGCCAATATCGGCAGACGCATGCTGGCTTAGCTTAGTGGCACGAAGTTGCACAAAAAAGTGTGAAAAACAAGCAGATTCTTAGGATCTGCGCAGCCAATGTTCAGGATTTGCAGAAACGTAAATTCAGCGCAGCTAATCCGTTGTTGGGGTGAATCTTCGGATCGCCATAGGCAATTTCTTAGGTGGAATTTGGAACCTCATTTGGGAATGCCTTGTTGGTAACCAAATAGGAAATTCCTATTATTAACACGATGATATGCCCGATTCGATATTGCTGGTTTTGGATTTATGTGGGATGCTTGGCGATTTTGCCACAACAATTGCTTGCCCAGGACTGCATGTATCCCGTGACCAAGGGCGGCTTGGGATGCCTGATCGACCGCAATGGCAGGGAGCAAATGCCACGGGTGCCCTACAATGTGGAGTGGTACATCGACGGCATGGTGGTCGTGAGCGATTCCAGCAAGGCCCCCAAACCGAGGGTGACCCTGCCGGGGGAAAAATATGACCGTGTGCTTTGGAACCATGGACTGATGGACCTCCAAGGCAATCAAGTGGTGCCGATGCAAAATGAACGCATCCGCTCCCTTGGACATGGATTGTTTGGGTTGGGAAATGGCCTGACGCTGTTTCACCTGGGGCCGCCCTATGAAAAGCCGCGATCAGACGTCTGGACCCTCGCCAACCGCAGGGGCGTGATTTTGGAGGGCATGACCTTTGACGACATCGGCCCACGGTTGTTC
>JANMIM010001421.1:0-2693 GCA_031375795.1 Bacteroidota bacterium | reverse complement strand
CTGGTTTGCATTTGCGCTCTTGTGGCCGACGTATTTGCGCAGTCCGCCCACAGTTGCCGTTTGGATTGAGGTATTATTGGTGTTGGTGATCGCAAAGGTCCCGACCGTGGTATTGCCCCCAAAGCCCAAGGCCGTGATTTGAAAACCAAAGCGCAGCTTGGTGGCATCGGTGACGTTGGTGGTGATGGTGTACAATTGGCCGGGGACGTACTCGGTTTCGTTGTTTCCAAATACCATGCTCACAGATCCTGTGCCGGCAGTGCCTCCATGGCATTGAAGGCATTTGTTTTCACCGGGCGCTCCCGTCTTGGAGGCGGGCGGGGAGGCTGAATTCCCTACGACCAACTGTACGCCAACGAGCGCCAGCAAAAACAAAAACGCCAAGGCCAACGCTGTCTTGAATGTGGAACTTCTCATCCTACTACCGAATTACTACCGAATATACAATTCACCCTGTGCCATCCCCCAATCCGCAAAGCCCATACACAATGGTCACAACAAAATGGGGTGCACAATCCATGCCATACCTGCACGCAAAGGGTGGCGATCAAGTCACCGCACCCCAATGCAAACAAATTTATTGAATTATTGCCGACATTCAATGTTGCAACACCCATTTCACCGTTGATTTTCCAGATAAGATATTCACATGCCTGCCCCAAACGTCGTTCTTATTCGGCATCGACCGCAAGAGGGATGGATTCATGGATTTTTTCCTGCCTGCGCAGCGTGAACATGGCCATGAGCACGATCAGCGGGTCGATCACCATGCGATAGCGACCGTCTGCCCATGCAGTGGCAGAAACCAACAACACGACGACGATGGCGACCAGCATGATCACCTGTGGCCCCTGCCACTCACGCCTGCGCACGATCGCCATTGCTGCCCCCAAAAACACCAGCATGTTGCAGACAAGCTGCATCCCCGCAGCCATGATTGCCGCAGGTTTGCTCAGGCTCAGCGCCCTCGCCCAGCCATATCCCAAGCCCTTGAACATTTCCCAAAAACCCATCCCCTCAAACCGCAGGGCGTCCAGCGGATGGTTCCAAAAGAACAGAAGCGTGCGCTTGCCTTGCCCGGCCACCAATTGTTCGGTTTCATGGGTCTGCTTGTCGGCGGGATAGTGACGCAATTGCCTCAGCCCAATCTCCATGCCAGCGATGCTGTCCCCAGCCATAAAATATTGATGTTCATTCATCGGCTGATCGGTCCTCATCGTTTGCAGCCCTCCCAGCCGACCATGCAGCATGCCCATCTCCCCCATCGTGCTGATCGTCCAGTGCCCCGACACCGCGTGGTTGCGCAGGTACCAGGGCCCCAATAACAACACGGGAACCATGACCGCGACAGCGAATTGCACCCAACGGCGATCCTGTAGGCGGAATGTATGCAACAACGAAAACAGCGCCGCCAATACCAGCAAAGGCAGCGCAACAGGCCGCACAAGCGTCGCGATGGCCAGCGCCGCCAACCCGATCGTGAGCGCCACCCATCCCTCGCCTTGCCAATACCGCAGATAGCCCCAGACGGCCACCATCAACAGGAAAATAAACAGTACCTCACTCAAGAGGTAGCTGGCGAGGATCACGGGATAGGGCTGCAAAAGGTAAAGCTTGGTGCCCGCTGAGGCCACCTTGGGCCCATATAGCTGCACCGCAATTTTGTACAGGAACCAAGCGGATCCCAAGACGAGCAGGTGCTGCACGATCAGGATCAAGGCAGGCAGGCGCCCGAGCAACAGCAAAAAAACGGGATAGCCGGGGGTGCGCTGCAAGTCTGGGGAATATGGCGCGCTGAAACTTTGGCTGTAGGTGCCCCGTGTCGCAAGGTTCTCGGCGATCGTGAGGTATTGGATGGAGTCGTCGGTGAGGTAGGTCTGGTGAATGAGCGCGGATGACAGGAAATACAGGTGCATGGCGACGATGCAGCCCACCAAGGCCATCGTCTGCCAACTGTATTTCTTCCAAGGAGGCTGCATTTCCATATTCCAGCTCAAAGTACAGGCATTTACCCAGACTTTCAAGGCTGTCGCGCGATCCCCATGAATTTGCGATCAAAATTTGCTAGCGCAGCGGCGAGTCGGGTTCCTTGGCAAAATGGTTGAAAACCATTTTGTCCATGAATTTGGGCAGCCACTTGTTGAGAAAGACGGTGAGCCGTCCCTGCGTCGTGAGCGTGAGCGTGCGGCGGCGCTTGAGCACCGCCTTGTAAATGTGGTCGGCAACGGTCTCGGCGCTCATGAGTTTGTCTTCGTTGAGCGGGGTCTCTGCCTGCTGACTGCCGTCGGCCTTGAGGGCGACCTTGCGGATGTTGCTCTCCGTGAAGCCCGGGCAAGCGAGCAACACGTGCACGTTTTTCTTGAGCAGCTCGGTGCGCAGCGATTCCAGGAAACCGTGCATCGCAAACTTGGAGGCCGAGTAGCCGGTGCGCCCTGGCAGGCCCCTGTAGCCCGCGATCGACGAGACCCCGACGATGGAGCCTTGGTGTTGGGTGATTTGGTCCAATGCCGCGCGGGTGCAGTACACCGTGCCAAAGAAGTTTACCTGCATGAGCCGCTCGATCACACCGACATCGAGGTATCAAAAAACCGTAGGCAATCAGTCCGGCGGTCAGGTACGACAATATCCGCACGCCTCTCCGACCGTAATACTCATTGATAATATCGGTCATGATGAATACCACCGGCCATAAC
>JANMIM010001417.1:0-7462 GCA_031375795.1 Bacteroidota bacterium | reverse complement strand
ACACCACGTGTTGAATTCGCGAAGCTGTCTGTGACACCGCTCCAGAATTCAACATCCAATACGATTCTGCAAATTCAGAAAATTCTGCTCCAGAATTCAGCACCCAATACAATTCTGAAAATTCAGCAAATTCTGTAAATTCCGATCCAGAATACAGCACCCAATACGATTCTGAAAATTCCGGAAATCCTGTAAATTCCGATCCAGTATACAGCACCCAATACGATTCTGAAAATTCAGCAAATTCTGCAAATTCCGATCCAGAATTCAGCACCAAGTACGATTCTGAAAATTCTGCAAATTCTGCTCTACTTTTTGCGGAAACTCCCCACACTCGTCGACAGCGTGAACTGATGCGTGGGCCCGACGGCGTGGAAACTGCTGAGGGCGTAGTCGAGGCGGAACATCTTGACCTTGATGCCCACGCCAAAGGAAAAGCCTGACAATCCGCCGCGGTTGAGGCTGCGCAGCTCTTGGCGACGCATGTGCGTGTAGCCGGCGCGCAGGTTGAAACCCTTGGTGATCAGGAATTCTGTGCCAAAAACCGTGTGCCGGAAAACGTTGTCAAAGAAGGGATACTTTGTTTTGATCGTGTCACCACTCAGGTCGACCTGCGGCGGGGCATCCTTGTCGTAGTAGATCAGGTTGGGGGTTTGAAGATTGGTGGTCGTCAAGGAGAAGCGCAGCGGCATGTGCTTGAGGCGTTGGGAGATCCCGATCTGGATCTCAAAGGGCAAGGGGGTGTTCACACCCTCGGGGGTCTCCCATTTGGTGAGGTTGAAGCCGATGTTCTTGAACACCATCCCGGCCGTGAACAACTCATTCTCACTCACATAGGCGCCGCCGAGGTCGATGCCCAAAGCAAAATGCGAGCGGTAGCGGCTGATGTTGCTGTTGATCAATTTGAGATTGGTGCCGATGCGAAAGCGGTCCACCTGCCGTGCACCACCCACCACGAGCGCCAAGTCAGAGGCTGAGAAGCGGCCCGTTTGGTTGCCATAGACATCGGCCTCGATCATCTTGCCATAGCTCAGGTATTGGATGCCCGCGTGAAAATTGCCGATGTTTTCAAATGAATGGGAATAACCGGCATAGCCGTAAGTGATGTCGCTCAAGTAGTTGGCGATGGACATGCTCGCAAATTGGTGCATCGAGTCGGTGCAGAGCGCCGGGTTTTGGTAGGCCATGTTCACATCATGGTCGGCGATCGAGATGTTGCTGCCCCCGAGGGACGATACCCGTGCCGACGAACTCAGGTTGAGGAAGTCATATACATGACGACCACCGATCTGCGAAAGGGCAAACAAAGGCAAGCAAGCGAGGAGTAAAAGCGTCCATTTCTTCACGGAGCTAAAATACGGAGGATTTGCCAAAGATCGGAATGCAAAAATTGGGGGATGATCATTCAGAGTAGCCTAGGCTCTATCCAATCTCTGTTTCGGCTATTATGGATCACACTCAATACCTTGATGCGCCCAAGCTCGATGGCATAATAGATCGTATATGGGAACCTGGAAAGCCTTTTTGCCCGAATCCCTTTCAATCGTTCCATGAATAAGAAAGGATTCGAACAAACTAATTCGATCGAATCGTCCACGGAATCAAGGAATTCATCACCCAAGCCAACCTTCTTATCTTCGTAGTAATCAAATATTTCTTGGAGTTCGTCGACGGCTTCCTGCCTAAAGGCCGATCCCCATTTCATTTTCTAGCCTTAATGCGTGCCCTCACTTGATCCCAAGTATGCCCCTCCTCAGGGTTACGCTTGGCGCTTTCAAGTCGCCCAAGCAACATTTGCTCTTGTTCTGGAGTCAACTCATCGGACTGTTGCTCCTCGGCATCCATCGCCATGATGACGTTTGCGATACCCAGCCGCTCCACACGGCTCAATTTCATGATTTCCTCTAGGATCTTAGTCATACCCGAAAATACGAAATCCGAAGCAAAAAGGAAAGCCCGGCTCCCATTATTCTTCCTACATTCTCCCCATCCAATCCATTTTTCCCCTATCTTAGTGTCCAATTGACACTTATATATAGGCGTATCATGTCTCAAAGCAGGGTCATCCTGGAAAACCTGAGCCCCGAAGTCGATGCAGGGCGATTTATGGTGAAACGCGTCGTCGGCGACAGGTTTGCCGTGCAAATCGACCTGTTTGGCGATGGCCACGACATCGTCAATGGCCACCTCCTCTATCGGCACGGCACCAAGGGCAAATGGCGCACTGCCCAGCTCCTCCCCCTGGTCAATGACCGTTGGGAGGCCGCATTTGAACTGGAAGAGGTCGGCGAATACGAATACAAGGTGCTGGCCTGGGTCGACCATGCCCTCAACTGGCAGCACGAGCTGGGCCGCAAAGTCGGCGGTGGACAGCATGTGGATGTCGAATTGCTGGACGGTGTACATCACCTCGACCATCTGCTGAGCGTGTGCAAGGCAGCCGAAAAAAAGGCCCTACTGGGTTGGAAACAGCTTTTTTCGGATCCCGAAAAATACGACGAGGCACTGGAGGCGGCATTGTCTGACCATCTCCACAGCCTGTTTCTCGCCTATCCCAAACAATCCTGGCCCGTCGAGTACCCCGTGCGCAAGCTCTGGGTCGACCGCAAGAAGGCCGAATTCAGTGCTTGGTACGAGCTTTTCCCGCGTTCGGCCTCGCGTGTGCCCGGGCAGCATGGCACATTCAAGGATGTGCAAAAGTTGCTGCCCCGCATCCAGGAACTCGGCTTCGATGTCCTGTACATGCCGCCCATCCACCCGATCGGCCGCAGCTTTCGCAAGGGCAAAAACAATTCGCTCACCGCTGCCCCCGGCGAGCCGGGCTCCTGCTGGGGCGTCGGCGCCGAGGAGGGTGGGCATACCGACATCCTGGCCGAGCTGGGAACGCTCGCAGATTTTGAGGCGCTCATCGCCGATGCCGCCGCGCATGGCCTGGAGATGGCCATGGACATCGCCTTCCAGTGTGCGCCCGAGCATCCCTGGGTCCAGCAGCATCCACAGTGGTTTCGCTGGCGGCCCGACGGCAGCGTGCAGTATGCCGAGAATCCGCCCAAGAAATACCAGGACATCCTCCCGATTCACTTCGAGACCGAGGATTGGAAAAATTTGTGGCAGGCGCTTTGGGAATCGATCAAATACTGGATGGACCACGGCGTGCGCATTTTCCGCATCGACAATCCGCACACCAAGCCCTACCGATTTTGGGAATGGGTGATCGCGGAGGCGAGAAAACAAGATCCCGGCGTCATTTTCCTCGCTGAGGCATTTACCCGCCCCAAGGTCATGCATCAACTCGCCAAGGCGGGCTTCAACCAATCCTACTGTTATTATACATGGCGGGTAAGTAAATATGAGCTGAGCGAATACCTCACCGAGCTGACCCAAGGCCCTGGAAAAGAGTATTTCCGTGCCAATTTCTGGCCCAATACGCCCGACATTCTCCCCTGGCACCTGCAAAGCGGAAACGAAGCCACCTACCTCGTGCGCTATTTCATGGCTGCCACCATGTCGAGCAATTATGGCGTCTACGGCCCGGTTTTTGAATACATGGTACATGCCGCCGTGCCCGGCCGTGAGGAATATTATGATTCAGAGAAATACGAGATCCGCAACTGGGATTGGGAAAAACGCAACCGCATCACCTACGTGATGACCAAGGTCAACGAGGCCCGCAAGGCCCATGCCGCCTTGCAGCAAATGCACAATGTGCAGCTGTGCACCATTGAAAATGAAAACATTATCGCGTGGCTCAAATATGACCCGGCCACCGACGATGCGCTCTTGATGGTCGTGAACCTCGATCCAAATTATACACAATCTGGCTTCGTGCAGGTGCCCCTGCAAAAGATCGGCATTCCTGCAGGCACGCAATTCCAGGCACACGACTTGCTCTCGGGAAATACCTACAATTGGGACAAGGAGTGGAATTTTGTGGAACTCAATCCGCACGCCTTGCCTTTTCATTTGTTTCAACTGAAACGCCCTACAAATTATGGAGGAACTCAAAACCGCGCAATCCTGGAACAACTTCCTGGAAGACACGCGATTGCGGAAGCGCTTGGTGGATAAGGTATTGCCTGCCTTCCTGCTCACGCGACGATGGTTTGGTGCCAAGAGCGCCAACATCAAGAAACACGAAATCGAGATCCACCTGCAATATGGAAGCGGGGGGGAATTGGTGCATTTGCTGATGATCGAGGTGACCTTTCAGACCTCCAACAGCGATACCTATTTCCTGCCTTTGAGCTTCAGGACCGCGCAAGACTTTGAGCCAGAAGGCCAGATTGCACACTTGGAAATCGGCGGGAAAGCGGGTTGGTTGGTCGACGCGTTGCACGTACCCAGCCTGCGCAAAGGCCTCTTTCTCAATGTCCAGGAAAATGCAGTGCTCGATGTCGTGGACGGCAGGCTCGACATGGAACGTGGCAGCGCCCTGGATTGGCAGCCGGGAGACGCCATCGAGTCACGCATCCTCAACGCGGAGCAAAGCAATACCACCATCGTCTACAACGATCGCTATTTCCTCAAAATCTACCGCAAGCTCTACCGCGGACTCAATCCAGATTTTGAGGTCAGTCGATTTTTGTCTGAGAAAACGCATTTCGACAATACGCCTGCCTATTGCGGTTCCATCACCTGGACCAAGCCAGGGTTCTACAAGGTCACCCTCGGCCTGATGCTGCTCAAGGTCGAGAACCAAGGAGACGCATGGCCCTATTTCCTCGGGCGCGTCGAGGCATTTTTCAGGCGCCTGCAAGCCTCTGGCCTTGCGCCCGAGGACCTCGCCAAGGTGCCCTTGTACAAGCCATTGCCCGCCACAAAACTGCCCGAGCCCTATCCGGCATTGATCGGCGAGGAGACGATCAAGTCCTTGCAATTGCTCGCCAAGCGTACCGTGGAGCTGCATCTGGCACTCTTTCGGGACCGCTCAGACACGGCATTCACCCCCATCGCCTACTCAGAGGACTACAAGGTGTGGCTGCTCAACCGCATCTTGTACATGCTCGACTACCGCATCACGACGATGGAAAGCGTCATGGGCAAGTTTTCCCCGCAGGCAAAGGTCTATGCAGAGGAATTCCTCGCCCGCAAGGTCGAGATCAAGAACCGCATCTTGAGTTTTGACGAAACGCGGCTCAATGGTTCACGCATCCGCATCCATGGCGATTTCCACCTCGGGCAGGTATTGCGCGCTGGCGACGATTTTGTGTTCTTGGATTTTGAAGGCGAACCCGAGGCGACGATTCGCGACCGCAAGGTGAAGCATTCCCCGCTCAAGGACGTAGCGGGCATGGTGCGTAGTTTTCATTATGCCGTATTTGCCACGATTTTCAGCGAGAACAATTTTAAGCTCAGCCAAGAGGAATTGTCAGTCGCCGGCGGTAAATATTACCGCGCGATTGCGGCCGTTTTCCTTGACACTTATTTGAACACGGCGTTTGACAATGGCCTCAACATCGGCTATTACCAAGAGATCGATTTCCTGTTGCGTTACCATATTTTTGAAAAGGCGATCTACGAATTGGGCTACGAGCTCAACAGCCGCCCCGATTGGGTGATCATCCCCTTGAAGGGCCTCAACCAGATTTTGAACAATGACTAAGGCATCCAAGAAATTGACTGAACCTCAAGCCACTGTGCTCTCTCACAGCCTCTTCACGGAGCAGGATATTGCGCTGTTCAAGGCAGGCAAACATTTTGCGTTGTACGAGAAACTGGGAAGCCATGTGCTTGCATTGGCAGGCACAAGCGGCACACTCTTCGCTGTCTGGGCCCCCAATGCCGAGGCGGTCGCTGTCATCGGGAATTTTAATTTCTGGAATGGCTCGTCTCATCCGCTTTTCCCGCGATGGGATGGATCGGGTATTTGGGAAGGATTCATCCCCAACATTGGGCAGGGCGAGGTGTACAAATACCAAATTCGTTCCAACAAGGACGGGCAGGTCTTGGAAAAAGCGGACCCCTTTGCCTACCATTGGGAAGTGCCGCCCCGCACGGCCTCGGTCGTCTGGGATATTGCGCATGTGTGGAATGACGCGTCGTGGATGCAAAACCGTCGTTCACACAGTGCTCTGAATCAGCCCTTTGCGATCTACGAAGTACATCTTGCGAGCTGGCGCCGCAACGTCGAGGACGGCATGCGCTCCCTCACGTACCGCGAACTTGCCACGACCTTGGTGCCCTACGTGAAGGAAATGGGCTTCACACACGTCGAATTCATGCCCGTGATGGAGCATCCGTTTGGCGGCTCTTGGGGGTATCAAGGTGTCGGATATTATGCCCCGACATCACGTTTCGGTACGCCGCAGGATTACATGTATCTGGTCGAATGCTTTCACAATGAAGGCATTGGCGTGATCTTGGATTGGGTGCCCAGCCATTTCCCCGGGGACTTGCACGGCCTCTATCGATTTGATGGGACCGCATTGTTTGAGCACGAGGACCCCCGCAAGGGTTTTCACCCAGATTGGAAGAGCTATATCTACAATTATGGACGCAACGAAGTCAGGGCATTTTTGATCAGCTCGGCGCTGTTTTGGTTGAAACAATACCATGCCGACGGCATTCGCGTGGATGCTGTGGCGTCGATGCTCTATTTGGACTATTCACGCAATGCCGGCGAGTGGATTCCCAACCAATTTGGCGGTCGCGAAAACCTGGAGGCGGTCTCGCTGCTCCGAGAACTCAACGAGGCTGCCTATGCCTTGTTTAGTGATATACAGATGATTGCAGAGGAAAGCACCTCTTGGCCGCTTGTCTCGCGGCCCACATATTTGGGCGGATTGGGATTTGGGATGAAATGGATGATGGGTTGGATGAACGACACCTTGGAGTATTTCAAGCACGATCCGATCTACCGCAAATTCCATCAAAACCAATTGACGCAGGGCCTCACCTACGCGTTTACTGAAAACTTCATGTTGCCGCTGTCGCATGACGAGGTCGTTCATGGCAAGGGTGCCTTGATCAGCCGCATGCCGGGCGACGAGTGGCAGCGCTTCGCCAATTTGCGCTTGCTCTACGGGGTGCAATACACGCATCCGGGAACCAAATTGCTGTTTATGGGCTGCGAATTTGGGCAGACATCGGAATGGAATGCCGACGGCAGCCTGCCCTGGGATTTGCTTCAGTACGCGCCACACCAAGGCATTTCGGCTTGGGTGAAGGCCCTCAACGGCTTTTACCGCGATTCCCCCGGCCTCTATGAACGCAGTTTCGTCGCCGAGGGCTATCAGTGGATCGACCATAGCGACCATGAAAACAGTGTGCTTGTTTTTGTAAGGAAAGCCATCGATTCACACGACGATTTGTTGGTGGCGATCAACCTCACGCCCCGCCCACACAATGGATATTACGTGGGCGTCCCCGACCAGCAAGCTTGGCACATTGCGCTCAACAGCGATGACCCGCAGTTTTTCGGATCGGGATACAAGGTCATCGAGCATCCTGATATACAGCGCAT
>JANMIM010001412.1:0-5707 GCA_031375795.1 Bacteroidota bacterium | reverse complement strand
CATGCACAAGGTCGCGGGCACCGTGAAGGCTGCCGAAGGCTGGATCGCCTGTCGTGTAATCGAAGTTGTGCTCGAAGCCGTGCCGACTGCACAAGCGCCGCTTGAAATCGGGCATAGCACACTGTCGGTCACCACCACGGTCCCCAAAAGATTGAAGGGGCCGCAGGCAAAGCTGGAATTCCGGCGAATGTCTATCTGGAAAACCACCGAATCATTGGGCACAATCCCTTGCGGAATCGGCCATCCGAACCTGATGCCAAAACCCAAGTTTTCCTGCCTCGGAATTGTATTGAGCGGAGCGTTTCGAATGTTGGTGAATCCGCCATTGTACAACAGGCCATTGGGCAGCAAGACAAAGACGGAGTCGGTCGCACCCGTGAGCAAGGAGCCTGTATTGCGCACGCTCACCCGCATGGGCTCCAGTGTATCGCAGGCAGGAAAATCATTCATCCGCAGCCTAATCTGCGTGGAGGTAAATGCTGGAAATCCAATGATCGCAAAGGGATTGGTCTGGAAATTCAAGACCTTGTGTTCCCCGCAATTCGTCGTCGCATTCACAGCACAAGCCACCGATTGCCCTGCCACAAAACCACAACTCGTTTGGAGCGAAAAATTGATGCGGAAGCGCTCGCCGCCATGCATATTCTGGCTTGCAAAATAGCTGCTGAGCGCATTGATCGACCATTGGTAGGTGGTGCCCGATACGAGCACAGGATCGGGAATCACGATCTGTGCCCCGCTCGGATTCAGCAACCGCAGGCGACCGCTGCCCGCGACATAGCCCAATCCGACGCCTGGCGGCAAAGTAAACCGCACCGTAGGGTTGTGCAGCGTTCCGACACCCGTCGCATTCACCTCCAATTCCACGGGAATGGCGGTACAGAGACTGACATTGGTTGGCGCTTGGATGGTCGCTTGCAAACCTGCCTGCTTGGGTTGCAATGTGAGCGTGAGCGGCACTGTAGCCGTGGAGCAAGGCAGTTGCAACAGGCTCGCCGGATAGGCATCGCAGCTCCATCCCGCCCGGATCTGAATGGTTTCTGGATCCAAATTGGGCGTGCAATTGTAGGTCGCGCAGATGTGGATATTGCGCGGCTGCCCGTTGGCGACACCGCCAAGTTGGAAGATTCCGTTTACATTGGTCAGTGGCAGGCCATTGGAAGTGATCTCGGTTACCGTAATATTTCCTGAACCTGAGACCGCTGCGATCCAGACTTTGTCGGCATAGACATCGGTGTTGGCGACGACGACGTCCCAGCAAACCTCGGATTCCACACCGTCTTGCGTGGCGAGCGGCGACGAGAGGCCGATATTGGGATCGTTGAACCGCACGGTGCCAATGCCTGAATAGGAGGTGGCCAAGGGCGGTGCAATTCCGGATCTGAGGCTCGGCATACGCAGCAAATTTGCCCTTCCATAATAGGGCCGATCAATATTTGGCGTGGTACTGCAAGTCGAGCGAAGGTAGGCACTGAGGAAACAGGTGAAGCTCTCGTCGGGCAGATAGAGCAGGCTGTCGGCTGAGCCTGCAAAGGCAGGATCGGCAGTAAAGTAGCGGTGGGTGTAGAAAAAAAGTGTGTCGCCGCTCACGCGGTCAGGGGAAATCGTCCTGGATTCGGTGGCCGCGCCATTTCCAGCAGTGCGTTGCAGCGTAAGCGTCGCATGGTCAAAGCTGAATTGGGCGGGCAGCGTGAAACGGATGGTGTCGGAATGCGAGAAATTCCGATGCTCAAAGGGGAAGAAATTCGCGCCCACGCCGCCCCAAATTGCTTGGTTCAGGCCCATGGGTATGACCTGTACGCAAGTCTGATCGGTGGGGGAGGAGGCTGGGAATGAGGCTGATGATTGCTGCCCGACAAGGTTGAACCTGCCGCCATATTGCGTGCAATAATAGCGCACCGTCGTGTCACAACGCGGGGCCGTGTAGCCACACAATTGCACCAATCCATTCCCTGGGAGGCAAGTACTCGCATCGCAAGTGGGATCCACCTTGAGGCCGAGATAGACCCAGTTGTTGGTCTCGATTTGGCGGATCAAGTTCGTGCCAATATTACCAGTGACCTTGACCAAGGGCTTGAAGACGATGCGGTCGCCGTTGGAGAACTGGGTATAATTGACGGGTGCCCAACCATAGTGGTGCAGGGTGTCGATGCTGTAATCGTAGCGCCAAAATTGACTGTTGTATTCCGCATGGCTAGCGGGCATGAAGAAGTCGTAGGTGGCATTGTGAACGGCATCATACAGGCTCACATTCACGCCCAGCGTCGTAAACAATTGCTGCTGATCGAGCGAAACCTCATAATATCCATAGCGGAAGGGTATGGTGAGCGGCCACGGATTGTAGTCGGGCGTAATCTCGACATCTGTCAGGAGCCGGCCTTCCAAAGTGTCGCCGAGCGTCGCCCGTTGCAGCTTGATGCGTCGCGGGTCGAGCAGACCGCCGACATCGGCCACGCCGTTGTTGTCATTGTCGGGCTCACCGACATTGGTGCGGTTCCAGCCAAAAGCCAGAGAATGAATGCCTTGCGTGCGGCAACCCGGGCAGTGGATATTGATCTCCAAGCTCAGGCAGGAGAGGGGAATGGAAACCGGATTGGCACATTGCGTGGAGGGGATATAGCTGACGTTTTGGTGAACGATCCCCGTCGGCGGTGCCGGGCAGACGGCGATCACGTCCATGCGGAACTCGGAGCGCAAGAACAAAGGCGTCGCGTAAAAGGGCAGCCCCGTGAAGGTAAATTCGGCAGTAAGCGTGCTCGTGACCAAGCCATTGTTGGGTCCGGTGACAACCATCGAATTGGGCAAGATGACCGTGCCGTTAGTGAGCAGCAGGTAGAACGTATTGGTGGCATAGCGCAAGCCCGGCTCCAAAATGAATTGAACCTGTAACTTTTGCGTGCTGTCGCCGCTCCACAAGCTGATCGCCTCATTGGTAAACGCCAAAGTCGCCGTGTCGCCTTGCTCGATGTCTGCGGGAGACTCAATGCTTTGGGTCATCGACGCAGTTTGGTATGGCCCGGCTCGACCCGTGCGCGTCGTGCGCACGTTTGGGCTACACAAGTCCACATAACTCAGGTCGTAGAGCCAACCCTCGCGGGTCTTGGCAGCATTGCAAGATTGCGGATTGGGCGCATCGGTGACCGAGAAATAATGCAGGACCACCGTGTCGTCCGCCTTGATATTGGGCAGCGCAAAATACAGCGCGCCGCTTGTGTCTTGCTGACAGCGCTGACGCAATGTGTCGATCGGCGCAATGCTGTCGGGTGTGATCGCATAGAGCGAATCGCGCCGTACGGTGAAGCTGAAATTGCCGTTGACGATGCCCGTATAGCACTTGAGGTCATATCGCCCTAGTACAAGGATCGGGTCAAAGGCCGTGCTCGTGCCGATATTGCGGATGACCAGGTCGCGCGGCACGGTCACACCTGCGCCATAACAAGTGTCGCGGTTGATGTCTTGAAACACGATATTGGGTCCGCCACCGGGGTTGATGACCACGTTTGCATTCCCAACCGCGCTCGGGTCATTTTGGTTGCAGCCACCATCGAGGCAGCCCCATGACACCCTGATGGTCGATGCGACATTGGGCACCGAGGAGCAGATGATTTCTAGGGTTTCCGTGATCACAATCGTGCTGTCACGTGCCAAGGTGCCGCTCGGAAAGCCATAATGGATAAAATCAATCGGCCTGAGGTGGATCGTATCGCGCAGTCCATTGGAAGTAATTGTGCCAAAATTCACGCTGTTCAGCGCCAGCGCCTGCGAATGCGTGTCGGTGATGTACAGTTCGCTGACCGCACCATTGCCCGTATTTTGGATGGTGATACTGCGGGTGATGATGGAGCCCACCTGCCCGGTCGCGACATTGGGGACGATGTTGGCATTGGAGATTGCGATCACGGGCGAATTCACATTGTAGGAACTCGTGGAGGTCGTGTCGTAGCCGCCGTCGTATTGCACGATTGGACGGTTGATGATGAGCCCGCCTTGCGTCGTCAAGAGGTTGATGGCACAGCAAGCAGCAGCCTGAAAGGTGACAGTTACAGTATCGTTTGCTGCAATTGAATCCAATTTAAAAATAGGTTCGTTTTGCAGCAAAGTCTCAAATTCAGACATGCCCGCGACGGTATTGTGTTCATACTTCACGCCCCAAGGCAACCTGGGATTGAAGAGAAGGTGCCTCACCGTCTGCGCAGTTTGGTTGATGATCTCTGTCGTGTACAATTTGGGATTCGCGCAAACCTCCAAGGCCGTGGGCGTGGTCATGTGAATGTCCAGTTGCTGCGCCGTCGGCCCTGTCGGAATAGGCTGCCTGAGCCGCACAATGATCGTGTCGTAGGCCGTATCTGTGATGCAACAATTGCTCACAATATGCCGCACGATGAAGGTGTCGAGCGCCTGCGTGCGCGGGAAATCATGCGCAGGGTGGATCAAATGACTCGTCTGCCCATCCCCAAAATCCCAACTATGCGTGCCCGACTCCGTCGCGCTGTGAAAGAAAAAATACCCCGGCGCACACTCCGAAACCTCTTGAGTAAATGCCGGATTCAAAAACGGCTCCAAGCACCGATCAGCCGTGAAATTCCCAAAACTGTCCACGTTTTGGAAGAAAATCTGGTTCGTAAGGGTGTTGATGTTGCCCGCAGTTTGGTTCAAGCCATCGAGCGCATTCCAATTGGTCGGGTGCATTTGAGCCTCGTCGCCGACCACGTCAGACTGGGCGTATTGGGCTGTTGCGTTGAATTGGTAGTTTGAGATGTTGTGGGATTTTACGTTCCAAAAGCGCTGGATGTAGTCGTTTTTGCAGACGAGGTGGGGCTCGTCGGCGGGGAGGACGCGGACGGCTAGGTGGGCGTTTGAGGGGATGGTGCCTGCCGTGAAGGTGGCGGTGTAGGGGGAGTAGGCGGTGGAGTCTCCTACAGGGAAGGCGAAGGGGATGTTGTAAATGTTTCCGATGAATATTCGTGTAAGTGCTCCTTGGCCATTCGTAAGAACATACCGGGTGTTGTCGGCACCAAACAGCCTGCAATTGGTTTGGGTGTTAGAATTATTACCCAAGAATAGGTTTTTTTGATTGAGAATGATCTTGCCATTTCTCAGGCGGAGGGAGTCTCTCACCAAGACATCTACATTGATGATAAGATTGTTAGTTGGCTTATCTATTGTCAGGTTTCCGAAGGCGGGTTGAGTATTGCCAAAAAGAAATTGATCTGCTTGTCCATTTGCTTTGATGGTTCCTCCTCCGGTTGCAACGTGTATTTGATTGAAGGGAGTCGTTCCCTCGAACGAAATGTTCTTTCGAAAATGGGTATTCATACCATAGCCAGAAAAAAGGATGGCTCCAGACCCAAAATGCTTCAGGTACACATCATCGCCGAAATAATTGTCGGTGGAGTTGTGGGCAATATACATACCGCCACTTCCTTGCTTGATGAACTTGACAGGTTTCATAAAGGAATCTGGATAATATGCTCCCATTTGAAAATTACCGGCCCCCCTGTGCAGGAATTCAGTACTGTCTCCAAAGTAGTTACCTCCTCCACTGCTTCCAACTCCTTGACCCGTCATTTCAAAGTACGACTTTCCAAGGAATCTGCCTCTTTGAAATTCGATTCCAGGGCTGACTACACTCAAATCTCCTGTGAATCTGGTTCCAGGAAGAAATACAAGGACTGCCGTACCTGTCATGACAATAGATTGCGGTGTG
>JANMIM010001405.1:0-5482 GCA_031375795.1 Bacteroidota bacterium | reverse complement strand
ATCAGCGCCGGGCCGCGGCGCCCGAGGTGAAAAGTTTGCGCAACGGCTCACAACTTTTTTCCATGGGACTAGGAATTAAGAAAAAAAGTTTCTACCTTGACCTCGCATTCACGCATGAAGTGTCTGCAGACAGGCGATTGCTTTACACGTTGGCGGATCCGACGGCTTATTCTCCAGAGTTGATTAATCATTTTTCTTCCAACAATATATACATGACGATAGGATTTACCTTTTAATCAGTTCAATTTTTTAGCTTAAAAGGTTCGCATGAATGATCTCTACCTTTAGTTTCAGTACACTAGAACTTTAAAGGAGGGTTTTAAAATGAGTAATCCAATTCGTCAGATCTTGCCCGATGATCTGTTTCGTATGCTGCTTGATCTCAACTTGATCAACCGCAAGGTCCTGCGTGACTTTGAGATCAAACGAGAATACAAGATGATGCGCCGCAGAGGCCTGAAGTCGCAAGAAGCCATTGATGCCTTGCTTGCTGCATATCCCTACCTGCAATTTGACACGGTGCGCAAGATCATTTATTCGATCAGGCTCCCCGAGGAAATTGCAGTCATGGCCGACTAAGCTCGCACCACGAGCTGGCCTGTATGGTATTGTGAAGCAAAAAATAAACGGTATGGCAAAGAATTATGCGCTGTCAAGGGCATGGTTTCTGCCTGTGAATGTGGCGCATATTGCGCAGCAGATGCTGGAGGATCGACCTAGGTCGTCGGTCGCAAGCATCGTCACAAGGCAACCGGAAACTATGCCCTTGGCAGGATGCAAAAATTTTTGCACCCCCATGTTTTGACTGATTTGCATTCAGCCACCTTTATTTGTATCTTTCCGTGACGGGTACAAATATTAGGGCAGGACTTGACACAATCCAATCAATGAAAACAAAACCGTTGTTCGTGTTGGCGGCGATGCTGTGTTATGCCACAGCATGGGCGACACCCACGTTGTCAAACGTCAATTTCCAGACTTCTGTTGGGAAATACCAGAAATTTGAAATCAATTTCGATCTCAATGCCTACCTCAATCCCTATGACACCGACGAGATCGATGTCTGGGCTGAATTCACTGCACCCTCTGGCAAGCAGTACAAGGTGTATGCATTCTACTATGAAGGTTGGACCAAGCTCGATGATGGCGCCTACACCTCCGACGAGATACTGGCTCCTGCAGGCACGCAAGGCTGGAAGATCAGGTTTTCGCCCACGGAGGAGGGAAATTGGACCTTCAGGATGCGGGCACGTGACATCGCAGGCACGGCGACCGAGCCTGCCACAGGGATTTCCGCATTTACCGTGACCCATACCGGCGACCGAGGCTTCATCTCCAAAGCCAACAGTCGCTTCCTCAAATACGACTCCGGCGAGCCCTACATCCCCATCGGCGACTCCTACCCTTGGTGGCTCGTGAGTCCCTGGCGTGCCAACGTGAATGGCACTGAAAAAGGCACCAACATCGCCAAGCACTACATGGACGACATGAGTGCCAATGGTGTGACCTACAACCGATTCGAGATCAATTTCTTTGAGGGTCTCAACCTGATCGGGCGGGATTATGTGCTGCAAAAGACCTTTCACAACTACTACAACCAGCGCGATGCCTGGCAAATGGATGAGATCATCGAGCACGCCAAGTACAGGGGCATCAGTCTGAATGTGCCGATTTTTGCGAGCGTGACGCTCATCGACAATGGCGGCTTCAGGTACCTCGGGCCCGATGACCCCGACGGGCAGCCCGACATCATCCCCGCCCGCAACTCGGCGGGCGACACCATGCCGGGAAATGCGTTTGGAAACTGGTCGGTTTTTAATCCCTACAACCATTACCAGGATGTGCGTTACCTGCCGGAGCTGCCCGACAGCGTCGGCGACTGCAAAAACATTTGTGATTTCTTCCAGGAGCCCTCGGCGCTCATCGAGCAACAAAAACTGATGCGCTATGTCGTCGCCCGCTGGGGCTATTGCACCAACCTGATGTCGTGGGAGCTGGTGGATGAAATCAACAGCGATTTTGAGGGAAAGATCAGCGACCTCAATCCGCATTTCATCGAGCAGCCCAAAGACTGGACGCAGACCGTCGCCAACTGGCATGAGACGATGTATGACTTTATCAAAAGCGTCGATCCCTATCAGCATCTGATTTCCTCACCAGCGATCGACGACTCCTTGTTTGCGCTGGTCGCCGCCAAGATGGACTTCATCGACGTGCATTGGTACACCGACTACGGCTACCGAGGCACTTACCAAGTCGGAAGTCCATTTGAATACGGCTTGGCAGATGCTGTCGACAGATGGCAAAAAAAATACAACAAGCCCGTGGCCATCATGGAGATCGGCTGGTTTGCAGAAAACAGGTGCCAGGATCCCAAGCGCTATGAATTGCACAACCTCATCTGGTCGGCCTTGTTCAATGGCTCCATGGGCCTTACGGCGATCTGGGCCCACGAGGTCGAGGTCCTGGGCGGCGGCGCACTCAATCAGTTTGCCGGCGTGAGCCAGTATTCCAAATTGCTGCCGCCACTCTCGGAAATCCACGCCAACAAACGCTTTCAAAGGGCTGGCCTGAAATGGGAATTTTTGCAAGACAATGTGCACGACGAGATTTATGGTCGGGTCCAGGATGAGAATTTCACCTATTTCTCTTTGTGGAATGGCCTCTATTATCCCTACGTATCCTCTTGGAATCCTGCGGATCGGCCGCCACTCAGCAGCGACAGGTATGCCACCAATTTCAAGGTGGATCGCCCCGGCACCTACCGCGTGAGCTGGTACAACACCGAAACAGGCTTGCTGCACAGCTCAGACCAAGTGGTCACCTACAAGGACAGCCTCACGGTCACGATGCCGAGGGAGTTGCGACTGGGCACCTGGGCAGATGCAGGGTTCACGGTCAAGTTTGTCACCGGGGCGCCGACCATCCTCGCCTACCCCAATCCGAGCGATGGGGTTTTTCAGGTCGTGATCAAGCAGGAGGCCGCGCCGCAATGCAAGTACGAGGTCTATTCAGCCTTGGGGGCCTTGATTTTGCGTGAGGAAGTGGCCTTGGATCCGGAGGAAATGACCTTTGCGGTGGATTTGGGTCAGGAGGCTAGGGGGATGTATTTCCTACGCGTGTCGGTGGATGGCGAAACCTATTTGCAAAGGCTTTTGCGGCAGTGATCGTGGTCCAATTTGGCCCACGACTGAAGTCATGGGCCAGGCGGGGGATGACTTTTCGGAATTCATTTTGAGCCCACGACTAAAGTCATGGGCTAGGCAGGGGAGGGCGCTGCAAACCTTTTGCATCTGGCTGAAAGCCATGGGCTGCGCTCGGTGCTTATTCCACATGCAGGCACAAGCCCTTGAGGTATTCGCCTTCGGGGTGGTAGATGCTGATGGGGTGATCGGGGGCTTGGCTCATCTGGTGTACGATGCGCACCTCGCGGCCGGCATCGGCGGCGGCGCCAAAGACGATCTTGCGAAAGAGGTCCGCTGAAATGTGTTGCGAGCAGGAATAGGTGAACAACAGGCCGCCCGGGGCGATTTTTTGCATGGCCTTGAGGTTGATTTCCTTGTAGCCACGCGCCGCCTTTTGCACGGTGCTGATGTGCTTGGTAAATGCGGGCGGATCCAAGATGATGAGGTCGTAGGCTGCCATCGGCATTTCCTTCAAAAAGGCGAAGGCGTCGGCCTTGATCGCATGGTGCCCAGGCTGGGCACCAAAGTTCAGCTCGATGTTGCGCGTCGCCAACTCTGCCGCTGCGGCTGAGATGTCGACCGAATCCACCGATGCCGCTCCGCCGGCCACTGCATACACCGAGAAGGCCCCGCTGTAGGAAAACGCATTCAACACCCGCCTGCCCCGCGCCATCTGCCGCAGCAAGTCGCGGTTTTCGCGCTGGTCCAGGAAAAATCCCGTCTTCTGCCCCGTCGCGATGTCCACAAAAAAGGAAAGCCCATTCTCCTGAAACGACCTTTCCTTTTCCTCGCCGAGCACCCATTTGCCCTCGCCCTCCTCCTTGGTCTCGGTGCGCAGATACATGTGCTGTATGCCCAACTCCTTTTGCAAGAAGCCCTGGATCGCCACTGTCAAATGGGCCGTGCCGACAGTGCGCAACTGCACCGAGGCGGCATCGCCATAGATGTCGATGACCACGCCCGGCAGGCTGTCGCCCTCTGCATGCACGAGCCGGTAGCCGCTGGTATTTTCCAAATCCAGCATCTGCCGCCGATACGCCAATGCCTTGCCCAGCTTGGCTTCCCAATAGGCGGTATTCACCTCGGGTTGCTCGGGTCCAAAACAAAACATGCGGCAGATGAGCGTGGATTGCGGGGAATAGTGTCCGAGCCCTAGCACCTCGCCCTCGTTGTCGCACACCGCTACGATGGCGCCCTCACCGACCTTGGCGGGACGCGTCTTCACGGCACCCGAGTAGATCCAGGGGTGGCGGTTGCGAGCAGAACGATCACGGCCCGATTTCAGGACAAGTTTGGGATAATCCATGGCAGACATTGCGGCGTTGGTGCCCGACGCAGGGCTTAAATGCTTTTCAGCGATTCGGGATTGACTTGGTTGGCGGCTGCGGCGCGCGCCTCGGCCTGCTTCTGGGCCTTGCGCTCGTATTCCTGCACGTAAGGGGAATTGATTTCCACCAAATGGTCGCCATAGAGCTTGGGCACGACGGGATGCGTGTCGCGGCGCAAGGCATATTTCACGTCCTTTTGGATCTGCAACTTGTGGAAGAGGCGGTTGAAGTGCGAGCTGCTGCGCAGGAAGTAGCGCTTGCGACGGTTGGCAGCGCGGTACAGGGTCTCGGCGATGAGTGCCGTGTCTTCATACAACCTGAAATAGGGCCGCAGGCGATTCACCATGGCTCCCGCAAAGATGGTATCCTCGAGGTTGGGCTTGTCTTTCCAGCCTGAGCACACGAGCACGATGTTTTCGTTGCGCTCGATCAGGTAGTTGGTGAGGGCCGTGAGGTTGGGGAATGCGCCGACGACGACCTCCATGGCATTGAGTGCCACGGCAGCCTTGATGGCCTTGGTACCGTTGGTGGTGGTCATCACGATGTCCCTGCCACGTATCTCCTCGCCCATGAATGAAAATGGGGAATTGCCGAAGTCGAAGCCGTCGACTTGCTCGCCATCGCGCTCACCGGCTGTGAGGAAACCCTTGGCTTTGTATTCCAAGCCCTCGTCGGTCGTGAGCACGGGGATCATGGAGCGCACGCCATGCCCGAAGGCGACGCACATGCTGGTGGTGGCACGCAAAACGTCGATCACTACCACGATCGCGTTTTCCAACTCAAAATGATCGATCAGGGCCGGACTGATGCACACACCGACCCATTTCTTTGACTTATCAACTTTCAGGGGTCTCATAATCCTATACTGCTCAATGGGTGATTACTTGCGGATAAACGGGGGGCTTGTCACCACGGCGGGCACATGCTTGCCCCTGATGACGATGTCGATCTGCCCACCGGGCACAGCCA
>JANMIM010001393.1:0-5128 GCA_031375795.1 Bacteroidota bacterium | reverse complement strand
CCGACGGCATCCGCGCCATCGCCAGCACCTATTGGGTGCCCGGCAACACCGTTTCCCCCAACGCCGCCGTGACGCCCATCGTCGCCAATTACCTAAAGGCGAGCAGCGACCACTATCCTGTCGTCATGGACTTTGAGGTGTCCCAGGCCGTATCTGTTGCATCCGCCCAGCCAATCACCTCCCCGCTGCAGCTGCGCAACAACCCCAGCCAGGGAATGATCGAGGTGTTGCTGTCGCTGGCCAGCCATGGTGCGACACAGTATGACTTGCAGCTCAGCAACATGGCCTCGCAAACCCTGAAAACCTGGCGCTTCTCGGCTGCCGAAGCTGCACAGGCGATGTCGCTCGATGCAGGCGACGTGGCAGCCGGTGCCTACTTCTTGCATTTGCAGGCCGATGGCAGGCTGATCGCCACGCAAAAGGTGTTGTTGCTGCCACGGTAAGGACGGCAAGGAAGCAGCAAATTTTCGCTAGTCCTGTTGTTGCTTGAAGTTTGTCTGCAAAAAATACTTAGTTTAGGAAGTCTTCTACCGAGTCAAAAAAAATGAAAGGTCATTTCGCAGTGTTTTTGGGTGTCGTCGTGCTGGGCCTGGGCCTCACAGCTACGCGTTTGTTTCGTTCCGAGGACATTGCCCCAGCCCCGCAATGGGACAAGGAGACGCCTGTCGCCGATGTCTTGAAGGCGCTGGGCGAGGATTATCCCAGCCACCGCCCGGCTGGCTACACGCCCGAATTGGCCCAGAAGGGCAAGGAGCTTTTTTTCACGGGCACCACGATCGGGGAGAATGGGAAAAAACTGCGCCTGCAAAGCCGCTATTTCACCTGCAACAACTGCCACAACTCCTCCAAGGAGGATCCCGATTTGCGCGTAAGCGATCCCGAGGCCAGGCTGGACTATGTGCTGGCAAACCGCATGGCGTTTTTGCCGGCGACCACGCTGTATGGCACCGTGAACAAATCGAGTTGGTACAACGGCGATTTTCTCAAGAAATACGGCGACCTCGTGCGCCCGGCCTACAAGAGCCTGGAGTATGCGATCCACCTCTGCGCCACTGTGTGTAGCCAAGGCCGCGACTTTGATGAATGGGAAATGAAGGCCATGCTTTCCTTTTTCTGGTCGATGCAATACAAGCTCGGCGACCTGAACCTGAGCAACGACGATTGGAAAAAACTGCGCGAGGCCGAGGGCAAGGGCAGCAATGCACAGACCGCCCAATGGCTGCATTCCTTCTACCGCTCGGGTTCGCCGGCGACCTTTTTGGAGGCACCCGAAGACAAGGGCAAGGGATATGACGTGACGCGCACCCCCGACGCCAAGCGCGGCCGCCTCATCTATGACAACAGCTGCCTCATGTGCCACGACGAGCAGGGCCCGAGCAATTACCTCAAGCTGGACAATGGCGCCCTGTCGCTGAGCATGTTTCGCGAGCACCTGAAAAGCAAGGGGCACCTCTCGCTCTATGAGATCGTGCGCCACGGCACTTATGCCGACACCGGTCACCGCGCCTACATGCCCAACTTCACGGCCGAGCGCCTGAGCAACGAGCAGGTAGAGGACTTGAGGGCCTACTTTTTTGAAGCGGTCAACTGATTGGAGATGAAGCAAATGAAAATGAAGGCGCGTGTCCTGGCCTTTTTCTTGGTGCTGGCTTTGAGTGCCACGGGCTGCATTTCCACCTACAACCACGGCACGCCCGAGAAGCTCGGCAAGACGATTTTCAAGATCCTCCAAAAGCAAGACGAGGCTGGCCTGAGCCTGCTCGCGCCCACCGAAAAGGACCTGGAAAGCTTCCTCGCGACGGCCGACATGCCCGAGGACGAATTGGCGGCGTTCAAGCTGGAGATGAAGCAGATCATCGGCGAGTTTCAAGGCGCGACGACGGCCTCCTACCAAGCGGCCTCTGATGCAGCCTCGCGGGAGGGCATCGTCTTGTCCAAGGCCAAGCTCGGCGACATTCGCAGCGAGACCTGGCAGGGCCCCGACAACATGCTCGGCAACGTGGACATGGACGTCACCTACGAAGGCAAAAAATATGTCCTCAAAATCCAGGAAGCCGGCAAGGTTGCCAGTGGCTGGGTCGTGGGGATGAAAGGGTTTACGTTTTTGAAGGCGGGGGAATAGCAACTCGGCGGTGCTACATCGTGAATCAAAATACTCGTTCGTCGGCCCACAGCGTTGTTTTTTGGTGCCGTGCCCGCTCTTGGAGGGAGGGCGGCCCAGCAGGCGCCGAATTTAGCAGCGCTGAACGCTTTTTCCGTACTCCTGTGTCGGTGGAGCTGCTACCAAAATAGGAATCGTGCCATGTTCTTGGAACTAGTTGGACAAATATGATTGACCTCCTATATAAGAAGCGGATGCAATCGATTCTCACGAATTCGATCCATCTACAAGAGGGCACGCTGCACAGCATCATTCGCAAAAACGCTGAGACGACATTCGGCAAGGAACACAGCTTCTCGGCGATCAAGGACTATCGGGATTTTGCGTCCAAAATTGAGCCAAGGGGTTACGAGGCGGTATTTCAATACCTGCAACGCGCCGACGGCGCCTCCCCTTCATTGACTTCCAATCGGATCGATTGGTATGCGATCACCAGCGGCACGACTGCGAGGCAGAAGTTGATTCCGGTTTCCTCCGATTTTCTGAAACGAAATCATTACTCCGTCGGGAGATTGTCCCTGTTTCACCTGCGGCGACAATTCCACTACCCTTGGTTTTCCCATGGGCAGACCCTGAGCCTTGCAGGCTATTCGTATCCCTTCAAGACATTTGGAAAACCATCGATCGACATTTCTGCACTCATCTCGCAGCAAGTCCCCTTGTTTTTCAAATTGTTCAATTTCCCCAATCGGTCCTTTGAATCCTGGAAAGAAAAAATAGACTTCCTGAAGCGCCACAAATCATCCACGTGCAGGGCGAGCATCATTGCGGGAATCCCGACTTGGACGCTTGCACTGCTCGATGAATTCAGGAAGGAATTTGGTGAAGATCCCCAAATGCTATTTCCCAACCTCAGGCTGCTCGTTCATGGAGGCTTGGATTTTGGCGTTTATCGAGAGACTTTCAAGGAGATTTTCAACGATCGAAGGCTCGAATTTTTCGAAATATACAACATGACGGAAGGGTTCGTCGGGTTTCAATTCGAGCGCGAAAAACCTGGCCTTCTACTTGTAACGGACGCAAGTATTTTTTTTGAATTCAAGGTCCGCGAGGGCAATAGGATCTTGCCCTTGTGGGAAATTGAGGTGGGCGAGGAATATGAGCTTCTTTTGACGACAAGCGATGGCTTGTATCGGTATTTGACGGGCGACGTGATTTGCTTTTCGAGTAAAAACCCATTTCTGTTTACCATCGTCGGCAGGACAACCGAATCCATGAATTCATTTGGCGAACACCTCTCGGTTTCCCAAATCAACAGCGCCTTGGCGCAGCTGCGGCATCAAATCAACTTCGCCATTCGAGATTATTTCCTTGTCCCGCATTTCGCAACGCTGCACGGCAAAGGATTTCACGAATGGTACATCGAATTTGACCATGAGCCACCCAATAAGCTCGATTTTGAGCAAAAATTGGATCGTTTGCTGCAGGAAGCAAGTACAAGTTACGCGCAAAAAAGAGAAGGCGATATCGGGATACTTCCTCCACAGGTAGTGACGCTTGCACGGGGCACCATTGCGCGCATGCTGGAAATGCGAGGCCACCTTGGGGGACAAATCAAACAGAAGAAATTGTATCAGGATCGTTTGATTTTGGAGGTGCTGGGTAGGGTTCAACAAGAGAGTCAAAGTTAAATATCAATCATCATGAATGCGGATCAAGAAAAATTGCTCAATTATCTTCGCGAGGAATATGAATCCTGCTCCAGGAGAATCGACGAGTTCAACGGCCGACTATTTTCCTACTTCAATACCATCCTGGTCATCGTAGGGGGCTATATGGCATTCCTCCACAGCACGCCTTCGTTGCAACAGTTTCGGCTATTCACGCCCTACCTGCTGTTTACGGCATTGGGTCTCGCTGGATACCAATATCGCCGAACGTTGATTCTTCAGGGATATCGCCTGCACCTGGAGAATCGAATCAATTTGATGGTTGGGGATGCCATTTACAATTTCGGAAACCTATCCAAGGAGTTTTTGTTGAATTGGAATTTCTTCACCATTTTCAATGCGGTTTCCTATTTTGCCGTGGTGACTTTTATTATTTACTACTCCAATGAGCCGACTTTTTTGCTAGGCAATCTCATCGTTCAGGGAGTCCTATTTCTGGGGTTTGTGACAGCCTATATTTTTGCAGAACGAATTCCAAGAAGAGTTGCCAAGAGATTCGAAACGGCCTCCACGGAAGCATCTCCACCGGCGCAATGATCCTCCTGGGAAGGATGAAGGCAGGCGCTACGATTGAATTTCAGTCGGGCTGCGGGATCAGGCAATCCTGTATCCAAGCACTTTTTCCCGACGAGACAACGGTTATCTTTGTGTTTCTTTTGGCTACCAATACCGCAAGAAATGAAGTTCATCCTCCTTTTGATCCTCACTTGTTCGATTGCATTGGCTCAGGGTCAAAATAGCTTTCCCCGGACCCTTCAGATGAGAGACTATTCTGAAAAGGAACTGGCCCACTACCGCGAACAATTTGGCGTCGGGAAGGTCATTCCACCGAAGTTTGAACTTCAATGCCTCCTTGCATTGTCGCGCTATCCAGAGTTGGCCGACAAGAAGGTCGACTTCGTGTTCGATGACATTGGGTTCACGATGTCTTGCAAACCATACAACCGATCATTTTTCCAGAAGGGCCGCCACTACAAGATTTCCATCGACAACGACGCCAATGGATTTGGTGTCATACTAGATTCCGTGCCCTTCAACGGGCAGGTCGGCGTGATCGGCCATGAGATCGCCCACATCGCGGATTACGAAAAGATGACCGAGCTAGGCATCATCGCGACGGGGATGAAATACTTGTTCAAACGCCTACGCCCCAAAATTGAAAAACGTGTGGACGGAATCACCATCAAACATGGACTTGGTTGGCAATTGTATGATTGGGCAGATTTTGTGATGTTTGGCAGCATCGCTTCCAGCGATTACAAGGAATACAAAGTGAAGACCTACCTTCAACCAAAAG
>JANMIM010000769.1:0-13576 GCA_031375795.1 Bacteroidota bacterium | reverse complement strand
CAAAACTCGGGGCAACCATCACGGAAATCCGACAGTTTGCAGATGCAAAATTGGGCATGCCATTTGAGGATCAGCCCGAGGCATTTAATGCCGAACTTTCTTCTGGCATCCAGACCCTCGCGGCAAAATTGAGCAGTACGCTACAGCATACATTGACCACCTTGGCATTGCTGGTCGTGGTGCCTATATACGTGTTTTTTCTGCTGAGCTACAGGGAATTGTTTTCGGGCTTCGTGTCCAAACTCACGACGATCAAAAACAAAGCCCATACCTTGGAGACGATCACAAGCGCTTCCAAGATTGTGCAAGGCTACCTCATCGGGGCGAGCATCGAGGTCTTGATCGTCACCGTCATGGTGACTGCATTGTTCCTGATATTAGGGATCAAGCATGCGCTATTCTTTGGAATCCTCTTGGCCTTGCTGAACGTGATTCCCTATTTGGGCGTATTCATCGGCTCGACCCTCTCGGTGATTTATGCCTATTTCACCACCGACAATTGGGTGGTGCCCGTGCTGGTCTTTGTGTTTTTGTGGGTGATCCAGGTCATCGACAACAATTTCATCGTCCCCATCGTGGTCGGCCAAAAAATCAGGCTCAATCCCTTGGCTGTGCTGTTGGTCGTGGTATTGGGTGGCCTGATATGGGGCATCTCCGGGATGGTGGTTTTTATTCCGATCCTAGGCATGATCAAAGTGATCCTCGACGATTCAAAGGCACTGGAACCCTATGGCTACCTGCTGGGAGCAAAGGCCAGTGAATCAGCCAAATAAGAAGGCAATCATCAGGGGTTCTCCACCTGTGATTGATGTAAACCACGGCTCACAAAGTGTAACCCGTTTCCAAAGCATTCTTCCAAAATTTGTTCATTCAATCACCCATCAAAAATATCTATATGAAAAAGACATCCACCGCCACAGCCACCAAAACAAAATGGTCGATCGATCAGGTGCACAGCGAAATCGGTTTCAAGGTGCGACATCTGATGATCGCCTATGCACGCGGCACCTTCAAGTCATTTGATGCCAGCATCTACACAGAGGGCAAGGATTTCCTCACTGCTGAGATCGACCTATGGATCGACACCACCACCATCTACACCGGCAATGCCAACCGTGATGAGCACCTGCGCAGCGCCGAGTTTTTTGATGTCGAGCACCATCCCCAGATCACATTTACCTCGAGCACGATCGCCGCAGCTGACAACGGTGGCAACCACGAGCTTTGGGGTGAACTGACGATCAAAGGGATCACCAAAAACGTGCGATTGTTTGTGCAGTTTGGCGGCATTTCCATTGATCCTTGGAGCAATGAAAAGGCAGGATTTACGATCACAGGCTACCTGAACCGTAGCGAATGGGGATTGGTCTGGAACACCGCACTTGGCGAGGGTGGACTCATGGTAAGCGATGAGGTACAGGTCACCTGCGAAGTCGAGCTGTCCAATGTCACTGGCAAGGACATGGTCATGTCCCTGCCAGACTAAATTTCAGAAAAATATATGGTCTTGTAATTTGCGTTTAGCCGCACCTTCGCCTCGTAAGCGAAGGTGCATTTTTTTATACTGTGATGGATGCAAATCTTGGGTGCCGAGATGCAACAACTTCCGTGAATGGCGGACTTAGATTTGATACATGGCGAACGGTCGTTCACCAGGAAATACAAAAACGAAATTGTCTTATGAAAACGCAAGAGAAGGTATCTGAAACCAAAGTCGCCACACCCGACATCAATGCTGAAATCGCAAAGCACACCAAGGCAGCCGAGCAGCATGAAAAAGCAGCAAAGCACCACCGCGAGGCGATCCACCATTATACCCACGGGGAATCTGAGATCGCCTACGAAAAGGCAGTCCAGGCTCACGAGCACGAGATCTTGATGCCGACCTACGATCCCACCGACAAGGATCAGCACGCAGCAATGTAAGGTGGCCGAGGGTGAAGCCCCCCCCGGCTTGCACCAGACAATCCGGGGACGGAAAGCAAACCATTGGAGCGTGGATATTGTAACAATATTCGCCCCAAATGCAACGAGTCTCCAGCCCCAAAGGATCAACTTTGTACAGTGATAACAATTTCACATTTAATATAAAAGATTATGAATAATATTACCGAGCTGAAAGGCAATTGGAACGAACTCAAAGGCAAATTGAAACAAAAATTTGCCCTGTTGACAGAGGACGATGTGTTGCTGGAGGAAGGCAAGCAAGACGAGCTCTACGGTCGCCTGCAGCTGAAATTGGGCAAAACCAAGGCAGAAATTCATCAACTCATTTCCGAGTTGTAAACTGGTTTCGTCAATCAACATACTTTGCCCAAGCAGGCCCCCCTAAAAGCAGTCCTATTGCTCACCCATCTCAAAAAGATACTGAGTGGATCGTCTTGGACACACGATCTCGGGGCCTGTTTAGGCAGATTTTTTTCCACCACTTGAATTAGAATATCATGAAGAACTCGATTTTGAAAATGATGGGCATCGCCCTGCTGTTTGCCGCATTCACTAGCGGCTGCGCATCTCCGCAAGAAAAGGTAGAAAACGCCAAGGAAGATCTGGCAGATGCCAAGCAGGACCTGGCGCAAGCCAACCATGACTCGACAGAGGCCGCAGAATGGGCCGAATTCAAGGCCTCTGCCCAGGCAAAAATCACCGCCAACAGCGCCGACATCGCCGCCCTGCGCGAAAAGAAAAGCAAGGCTGGCGTGATCATGGATCCCATCTATGCCAAGCAAATCCTGACCCTCGAAGAAAGGACCATCACATTGCAGACGCGCATCGATGACTATGAAAAATACAATAGCAATTGGTCGGAATTCAAGCGCGAGTTTGACCATGACCTTGAGGAGTTGGGTCAATCCTTGAAAGACATTTCCAAGGACAACAGCAAATAGGCTGCCAATGGGAATCTCCCATTGCGGCGAGCATCAGTGCTATCTTGGATTCATATTGTGTACCGAGTCTGCACCAGTTGTGAAGATTCACAATTCAAAACATCAAATGGGAAATATCCTGTACATATTCGCCGTGATTCTCGTAATCGCTTGGGCCATTGGATTTTTGGGCTACCAAACGGGTAGCATCATCCACATCCTTTTGGTATTGGCCGTGATCTCCGTATTGGTCCGTGTGATCGGCAGGGGCCGCGTGGATTGACTAGGAATCCCGTCCCGCCCACCTACCGAGGCTGTCGCCGCGGTTGATGATTTACTTTTTACGACTTATTCTTCAAAAAATGAAACTTAAATTCTTATTCCTGTCAATGGTCGCATTGCTCAGCATCGCAGGCCTCAATGGTTGCAAAAAAGCTGGCTGTTCCAATGTCAATGCCTGCAACTACGATCCAGATGCCAAAAAAGACGATGGCACCTGCATCGACAAAGGCCAGGTGACATTTTGGCAAGACAGTGTCGGCAGCCAATACGATATTGTGGTCACGGTGAATGCCACCGAGACAACCATCTCGACCCCTGTCAATACTGCCCCTGCGTGCGATTTTTCGGGTTCGGCAACATTTTCGCTTTGCCCAGGATCGCACAATTACACTGCCCGTGAGGTTTCTCCAGGCACAGCCACGTGGACCGGCAATGCCATCTCGGTCGAGAACGGCTGCACGACGATCCAGCTGAACTAAAACAAATCTCACCCTATCGAAGGGGCCCCTGCCGTGAGGTTGGGGCCCTTTGTGTTTTTCACGGGCAGCATCGCAATTCCGTGGCGATGAAACGACCCGCGATTGGCACGAACCAAACCTGGGATGTTAGGCCTATAGCTTTTCGTTCAGATCAAGACGGATGAAACATTCGCCGCACAGCAAAGCCAGTATGTGAAACCTACAACGTTCCTACCGCAGTATGTAAGCAAATCGAGTACCCCTGTATCTATTTTTACACTGTGATCATACTGTCACAATTAATCCCAGAAATATTATGAATACCACCGAAATGAAGGGTGACTGGAACGAGCTGAAAGGCAAGTTGAAACAACAATTTGCAATCCTCACCGACGACGATGTCTTGCTTGAGGAAGGCAAAGAAGACGAGCTCTATGGTCGCCTGCAAAAGAAGCTGGGCAAGACCAAGGAGCAAATGCATGAATTGATCAGCAAGCTGTAATCATCTCCAATCCGCCGAGTCCTTCACCATCCTTTTCCCCCGCTGTCGGTCACGTAGCCTATGCTGCGATGCAAGCGAGCGAATTGGATGGCGGATGCCGGCGAAAAACAACCACTGAAAGAAAATGAAAAATACCTGGATTATCCTAGCCCTCGGCTGCCTTTGCATCACAGTAGTGAGCACAAGTTGCAAGACCGCGCCGCAACGTGCGACCACCGCCAGATCCGAAAACACGGGCAACCAAAGCCCACAAAACAATCAGGACACCTACAAGGCCGACGTCGCACAATTTCGCACCGAGACCAGCGCACGGCTCAGTGCCAACAGCGAGCACCTCAATGGCCTCACTGACAAAGGCACAGCGAGCTTTCGCCGAGGGACCGCTGCAGCGCAAAAGGAGAACAATTCGATCAAAAAGCGCTTGGCTCGTTTTGAGTCGGGAACGAATCAGGCCTACGCCAAATTCAAGTCCCAAATGATGCATGACATCGACGCGCTCGATGCCCGCATCAATGAGCTGATTCGCAATTGATTGCACGCAGCCACACAGCGCAATTTCCAAAATTACAACGCTTCAATATTTGTCCTATGGTACTCAAAGTCCTCTCAATATTGGCGATCGTGATCGGGATCACGATGATGGCCTACAACGGCTTCAACTTCACGACGACAGAAGAAGTCGTGGATTTGGGCAGCGTCCAGATCAACCGGCAGCAAGGGCATCACGTGCAATGGTCCCCGATTGCAGGCCTCATCCTCATGGTGGGCGGCATTGTCACATTGCTCCTCAACCGCAATGTCGCCGCCAAAGCCTGAAGCTTGGATGACGCAACCCGGTCCGCTTCAAATACCAACATCCCAAGAAACCAAAAATGGCAATAACTTACTACATGCTCCATCTGCCGCCTGCAGTGTTTTTTTTGCTCATCGTGAGCATCTTTGCCCTGTTGAGTGGGCTGGGCACCGTTCTGTTTCGCAAATTGGTCAAAATCAAGGTGCAGCGTGCCCACAATGAAGTCACGGGCTTCTTGTTTCTGGCCATTGCGAGTTTCTACGCCTTGCTGCTCAGCTTTGTCGTACTTGTGGTTTGGGATCGCTTGAGCGAGACCGAGGGAATCGTGAGCAGGGAAGGCAGCGCCGCAGTAGCACTGTACCGCGACATCAATGGCTATCCCGATTCCACGGATATTGCGCCACTCAAACGATCCTATTTGAACTTTTGCTACAATGTCATCGACGTGGAGTTTCCAAACATGCAATTGATGTTGTACGAGCGTAAGACACCTGAGTCATTTGACCTGGTTTTTTCACAAATGGCGCACTTGCATCCCGACAGTGAGACTGAGCATATACTCTTGGCACAGATGCTCTCCCAATTGAACACGCTCACGGAGTACAGAGGGCAGCGGCTCTCCACGATGGAAACCGAAATTGCACCTGCGATGTGGCTACCGATGTTGCTGGGGGCATTTATCACGATCCTGTGTGCATTGTTGCTCGACATCGAGCACAAGACCATGCACATCTTGCTCAATTCCCTTTTGGGATGTTTCATCGGAATATTCTTTTTTACGATCATTTACCTGGACCATCCTTATGCAGGGAGTCACGGCTTGAAGCCGACCAGGTATATGCAAATATTTACCAGCGAGGGCTGGGCAGAGGAACTTGAACCCACGGCCCCAACGCCAATCTTACCACCACATGATGTACATCAATAATTGGATGCGCGGCCTGCGCAACATCGTCGCTGGCACGCTTACGCTCTGTGCATTGGCCTGCGAGTCCAAGGTCGAAGACCCCAACGCCGCCTTTGAGGATGCAAAAATGTTGCGCACGACGCAATCAGACAGCGTGGCCATTGCCACCGAGGCCGATGCTTTGCGCGCAAACGCAAAACCAGAATTAAAAAACAGCTCGATTCCCCGCCCCAAGGTCACGATTATCGACCCTTGGATCGCCTATGCCAGAGGCATCGAGGCCCGGCTTCTGGTCAATGATGCCACAATCAAATCCCTCAAAAGTCTGGCTAGCAATGCCAGGAACTATAAAAAAATTGCTGCCTTGGAAAAAGAAAACTCCGAGTTCCGGCAGCAAATGCTAGCATACAAAGCCGAAGAAACAGCTCGCTGGGCTGAATTCAAAACCAAGATGGACAACCAAGTAGACCTGCTCGAAATTGGATTGAAGGAATTGAATCCAGCCCTTCAATAATCGGGTGAATTCTTGCTTGATCGACCGATCAACTTACAACTTGAAAATCAAAAATTACCATGAAAATAATTTGCAAGATGGAGGAAGAACACCAAATGAATGGGCAAATTCTCCGCTTGAAGCAAGAAATTCAAGAGGACTTCCCAGAATTGTCCAAGTACCAAGAGGAGATGTATGTGGAACTCCCAGATACTGCCGATCAGCGCATTACAAGGTCAGAGCTTCAAGAATATTGCAATTTGCTGGGGGCGATGCGCGACGGATATGCAGCAGCACACCCGTTCACTTCAATACGTGAATGATATAACATTATGGGTGCCCTGTGTAAGACATCCGACACTACCTCATCGCATCTTTGCATAGTGAGAAAATACTCACCAATAAATAAATTGATTATGAAAAAGATTTCATTTTTTAGCTTACTTTTCTTGGGTGCTATGCCATTCCTGCAAGCCCAAGACGATGCAGACCTACGTGAACAATTGACCGCCGGTGTCAAAGCAGGCTTCAACGTCTCCAATGTCTGGGACAGTGAAGGTCAGGATTTTCAAGCAGATGCCAAATTGGGTTTTGCTGGCGGTGTGTTTGTTGGTATCCCGATCGGCAAATTCCTAGGTGTGCGACCTGAAATATTGATCTCGCAAAAAGGATTTCAAGCCTCCGGCACATTGCTTGGGACAGATTATTCATTCAGCAGGACCTCGACCTACCTGGCAGTGCCGATTTTGCTGGAACTGAAGCCTTCGCCCTACCTTTCGATCGTTGCCGGACCACAATATGCCTTCCTCCTGCATCAGAAAAATGTATTCAACGCAGGTGGCAGCACTTTGGTGCAGGAAACTGAATTCGAAAATGAGCAGATCCGTAAAAACGTCTTTGGGGTAACTGCAGGCCTTGACATCAACATCGGGCATTTCGTGATCGCACCACGAGTCGGTGCCGATTTGCTCAACAACAATGGTGATGGCACCTCGACCACCCCTCGCTACAAAAACCGTTGGTTGCAGCTCACCGTGGGTGTGCGCATCTGATCCATTGATTGCCCTAGCTTCCAGGGTGCAGCCCACCCAAAATCAATCTCAGGCTATCTGTCTGCGTGGCAGATAGCCTGAATTCAGGCCCGCTCCCAATCTTCAACGCCAAAAAAAATCCATCATGAGAAAATTTACCTATGCACTGTTGTTTCTAATCACCGTGCTGAGCTCGACACTTTCAGGCCAACGCACAAGTGGGTCAGAGTCCTATGGAAACACGCTCAATCTCGGCTTAGGAATCGGATATTATGGCTACATTGGATATGCCACGCCCGTGATCCACGCCGATTATGAGTTCAATGTCGCACGCAATTTCACCTTGGCGCCCTTCATCACCGTGCTTTCCTATCGAAACGGACGCTATTGGGGCAACCACGGGCACCCTTACCAGAATTATTATTATCGCCAAACCGTGATCCCGATCGGCGTGAAAGGCACCTATTATTTTGACAAATTGCTCGGGGCTGGCTCCCACTGGGATTTTTACCTCGCAGGTTCATTGGGTTTTGCGATTCGCACGACCCGCTGGGAATCGGGATATTATGGTGAGACAGTTGTGGACCATGGCACGAGCGGCCTCTATTTGGATGCGCATATCGGAGCCGAATATCATTTCAATCAAAGGCTGGGCCTGTACTTGGATCTATCGACGGGGATTTCCACCCTTGGGTTGGGTATCCACCTCTGAAGACCGGAGACAGGCAGCTGACCACCAACATTCGGAATGCATTAATACTGAAAACGGTGTGGCCGGGGCTTAGCCTCGGCCGCTTCCGTTTTCGCAGCACCCCATGAATGATCACCGTAAGCCAATCCAATTGCGACATCCCAGCCTTGGCGCGATGACGATTGCCACACACCTCGATTTGCCGTATCTTTCGGCCAAATTCCCATGACCCATGAAACCCACTGCATTTGCCCTACTCTGCTGCCTCTTGCTGATCGTCGCCTGCAAGCCCAAGCAAGTGACCGAGAAGCCGGCCGACCTGCAAGTCGGCGCAGCGCCCGCGCAAGCTTGCGAGGAGCTGAGCCGTGGCAGGGCACTGCACAAAGACAAGTTGCTGTCGCTGTCGGGGATGCTGGAAAATGATTGCCTCGTCCTGAAATACAGCTATTCGGGTGGCATGGAGCATGCCGTGGACCTGTATTGGGACGGCCAATGGGCTGAATCGATCCCGCCGGTCGCGCATCTTTTTGTGTCGCACGATGCCAGGGAAGATGCATTCGACGGCATCAAGAGCGGTAAAAAGAGCTTCAACCTCCTGCCGATGCGCTACCAGGGCCTGGGCCAGGTGATCGTCGACGTGCATGCCGAGGGTGTACCGCTTGTGCGCATCAACTATGTGTATCCCGCCAAATAGCATCCCGGCAACCCGTTGCGGCAGCGCCCTGCGTTCACAATCCTGCACATTGACCTAGCTTACTTGTCCAAAAGACGTGGCGACCGATCCCACAAGCGCGGTAACTTTGCTGCATGGAAAATCGGAAAATGGTCGCCATCCTCTTTGGGGGCAGGTCGGCAGAGCACGAAATCTCCCTGATTTCTGCGATGAACATCATCAAGGCACTCGATCGCAGCAAGTATGACGCACTGCTGATCGGTGTGGACAAGCAGGGCATGTGGCAATTGCAGGACGAGGCGCAGTTTCTGGCGCAAGACCCCAATCCGATGACGGTGCGCCTCACGAGCAACAATCGCCCCGTTGGCGTGGTGCCGGGCATGGTCGGCCCCCACCTGCTGGACCTGATGCGGGGCGAGGCACTGCCCGAGCCTGCGGTTGTGTTTGGCATCTTGCATGGCCCCTATGGCGAAGATGGCACGATGCAGGGCCTCTTGCAGCAATTGGACCTGCCTTATGTGGGGCCGGGCGTGGCCGGGAGCGCGGTGGCGATGGACAAGGACATCGCCAAGCGCCTCATGACCGAGGCTGGCATCCCCAATGCCCGGTTTGCAGTGTTTCGCAAGGAAGACCGTGCCCAGGTGACGCCCGAGGCACTCGCGCACCTCGGCCTGCCATGGTTTGTGAAGCCTGCGCGGCTCGGCTCATCGGTGGGCGTGAGCCGCGTGACCAAGCCCGAGGAATTGGCAAAGGCCGTGGACCTGGCATTTGATTTTGACACCAAGATCCTCATCGAGGAGGGCATCAAGGGCCGCGAGATCGAATGCGCCGTCCTAGGCAATGCACATCCACGCGGATCGGTGATCGGCGAGGTCATCCCCCCCAACGGATTCTATGACTATGAGGCCAAATACATCGACGCCAACGGCGCCAAGCTGCTGCTTCCTGCTCCCGGACTGAGTCCGGAGACGATCGCAAGGGTGCAGGCGCTGGCCGTCAAGACCTTTCAGGTGCTCGAATGCGAGGGCCTGTCGCGCGTCGATTTTTTCCTCACGAGCGACGACCATTTGCTGGTGAACGAGGTGAATACATTGCCTGGATTCACCAACATCAGCATGTATCCCAGCCTCTGGAAGCTCACGGGCATCGCCTATCCCGACCTCATCGACCAGTTGCTGAGCCTGGCGATCGAGCGCAAGGAGACCGAGCGGGCCTTGAAGACCGAGATGACGTTTGAGTAGTGATGGGGGCTGATGAGGAGCCACCTGCTGATCGACGGCTGGATTTCACAAGTCGCAGCCTTGTTCAACAAGAGTCAGTGCCCCCTCCTTGCAATTCATTGCCGCAGCCGTAACTTCGCAGCAGTATCGTCCAAGGCTTGATCCCAGAAAATAAAAACAAGAAGGTCCTGTTTATCGCCCACCACTTTCCTCCATTGGGTGGGCCTGGGGTGTACCGTGCCACGCGGTTTGCGCAGCACCTCACCGAGATGGGCTATGACCTGCACGTGCTCACCGTCGCCCTCAGCGACATCGACGATGGCAGCTACCCTGCGGACTATTCCATGGAAAAAGCTTTGCCGCCCGACCTCAAGATCACCCGCGTCTCCATCGACTATCCGATCAAGCTGCGCGCCCGGCTGGAACGCCTGCACATCATGCGCGTCGTGTGGACCTTGTTTTGGTTCCGGTGGTGGGAGCCCTCGGCGCGGTGGCCGCGACATTGCATGAAACCCGCGATGGACATCATCCAAAAGGAAGGCATAGAGTTGATTTGGACGAGCTCGGGGCCATTTGTGGCGAGCTTGCTTGGCTATCGGCTGCAGAAAAAATGCAAGGTAAAGTGGGTGGCCGACCTGCGTGACCCGTTTACCGAGGCTTATTTCTGGACTTGGCCCTCCAAGTTTCACTGGTACTTCAGCAAATGGATGGAAAAGCGCATCTGGAGCAAGGCCGACAAACTCGTGGTCACCTGCCCAGCCCTGCGCGACCAGTACCTGCGTCGCGGCATCACCACGCCCGACAAAATCGCCGTGATCACCAATGGATACTGAGGCGACCGACATGCTGCGCATCGGTTTTGGCGGCACACTGTTTCGCCATCGCCCGGGCATCGATGACCGTCGCTCGGCCTTGAGCCGCATCAAGGATTGGTTTTGGGCCTACAGGCCCGATATTTTCATCCCGACCTCCCGCTGCGGACTCTACTTGTTTCAGGCGATCAAGCGGTTCAAGGAAAAATACCCCGCCCATGCCACACGCTTGCAGGTGGATATGTGGGGCAATATCGATCCCGAAAACAAGCGGCAGGTGACGGCGATGGGCATCGGCGACATCGTGACGATCGATGGCTACCGTGAGCGAGCGGCCTCCCGCGCCAAGCTCAATGCCTGCGATGCGCTGTTTCTGCCCTTGGAGCTGGCTCGGGAGGGCTACAAGCCCCTGCTGATCCCCGGCAAGGTCTTTGAATACCTGCAAGCAGGTAAGCCAGTGCTCACGATCGGGCAGCCCTCTGATGCCTGGGACATCATGCAACGCTCAGGATTGGGCATCGTGCACCGTCCAGACGACGTCGAGGGCATCGCCGACAGCCTGTACATGCTCATCGTCGAGAAGCAAAATCTCCAGCAAAAATTCGTCGCCGATGCAGCCTACATCTCCCAATTTGAATTCAAGCACCTCACGAAAAAGCTCGCCGATATTTTTGAGGAATTGTCGTAGAGTAACGAGAAGGTACACGATCGGCATTCGCCCCTCCCCTGCCATTCTTCTCAATTTCGTGCTTCCAATCCCAGCCCCGAGCCCAAGCCCACCCAGATGGCACGGTTTGTGCCAATGCCCTGTAGATACTGCCCTTCCCGATAATATCGAATTTGATTATCTTTGAACCAATGAAATCTATTCTTGCAGCGTTCATCGTCCTATGCCTTTTTTCAGGCGTAGCCATTGCCCAGAAGCCCGCCGCTGCGAGCTTCAAAATGAAGATCGCCAAGCTCCAGTACGACGGTGGCGGCGACTGGTATGCCAATCCCAGCTCGGTCCCCAACTTGATCACCTTCATTTCCCAAAACACGACCATCCCCTTGGACCAAGAGGAATTTGTCGTGAAGCCCGGCGGCACCCAGATTTTTTCCTATCCTTTTATCTACATGACCGGGCATGGCCGATTCCTGCTTTCCTCAGAGGATGCCAGCAACATGCGCGCCTACCTCATGGCTGGCGGCTTTCTCCACGTCGACGACAACTATGGCATGGACAAGTTTGTGCGCATGGAACTGAAAAAAGTCTTTCCTGAGCTGGATCTGGTGGAATTGCCCTTTGACCATCCCATCTACCACCAGCAATATGACTTCCCCAAGGGCCTGCCCAAGGTGCACGAGCACGACAACAAGTCGCCACAGGGCCTGGCCCTCATCTGGGAAGGCCGCGTCGTGTGCTTCTACACCTACGAGTGCGACCTCGGCGACGGCTGGGAAGACCCACAGGTCCACAACGATCCCGAGGAGGTGCGGCAGCAAGCACTCAAGATGGGCACCAACATCTTCATCTACGCATTGACCAACTGATCGTGGGGATGTTGGGGAGAATCCAATGGCGCAAAGGCACAGGACTGCTCTTGGCTGTCGCCTGCTTGGTCATGGGCCGATTGCAAGCGCAGCAGCCCACCGGCCCGGCAGCCGACTGGCAATCCAAGATCCTCTCCAACGGCATGTCGGTGCGCTACCGGCAAGACAGCACGCGCAGCTTGCTGCACCTGGGTCTCACGATGAGAGGCGGCGCGAGCATCGACGTCGGGGATCAGGTCGGCGTATCGCGGCTGTATGAGCAACTTTTTTTCCAATACCTGACCGCCGGCATCCCCGCGACCAGCGCAGCCGATGCCGGCATCTTCCTGAGCCACAAGACCCTGCTGGAATCCCACTTCTTCGGGATGAGCCTGCCGCCAGCCCAATTGCCGGCCGCCCTGCATTTGCTCCAAGCCGGACTCAGCGCCACTGAGTGGGCGGACTCCACCCTCGATGTGGCGCGCAAGGCCATCGGGCGCGACATGCAGACCAGCGACAATGCACCCGAGGAGCAATTGATGACCGACATGGCCAGCCACCTCTGGGCCTCCTTTGCCAGCGGCAAGCAAGCCATGGCCCGCTATGGCGACCTGCTGCGCATCGGAACCCAGCAGATTGTCTCGGCCGTCGCCCCCTATCGCCACCCGGGCAATTGTGAGCTCGATGCCACAGGTCCCCAGGATCCGCAAGCATTTTGGGACCAAGCCGAGGCCAACCTGGGGTCTTGGAGACCCGAGAGTGCAGGCGCCATGCTCCCCAAGGTCGAGATGCCTAAGCTCACCCAAAGCATCTATTTCCAGACCGTCAATGAATTCGTCCCGCAACCGCTCATCATGATGGCCTGGCCCGTGGATCGCTCCGATGATCCCGACGGGCAGAGCCGCGACGCCATGCATTTCTGCGAATTGGCACACCTCAAACAAGGGCTCATGTACCAGCACCTCGTCGACAGCGGCCTTGCCCTCGACTACACCTGGTCTTGGGCAGGCGGTCTCAACCCTGGCCAGCTCCTGCTGTACGTGATCCCCGACAAGGACCGCTTTGCTGAATGCGTGCAGGCTGTGCAGCGGGAGATCGCCCAGATGGGAAATGCCAACCGCTTTTCCAAGGAAGAGGTCGCGACCGCCAATCGTCAGTTACGGCTTGCAGCCGCCAAGCGCGATGACCAGAGCATCCCGCGGTTGCTCGAGGCTGGCCATGCTTGGTTGCTTTCCTCAGAGGCCGGCGGCGACCCCGGCACCGTGTCGCCTGCGTCGATGCAGGCATTTGCCCGGGCTTATGTCCAAGGCAGGCCCCATGTCGCGGGCTTGCTCA
>JANMIM010001283.1:0-2172 GCA_031375795.1 Bacteroidota bacterium | reverse complement strand
CCCCGTCTGCCGTGGCATACACGGGGGAGCCGATCGGCGCACCAAAATCGAGCCCGGTGTGCAGTTTGCGCACCTTCAAGATGGGATGCTGTCGGTACCCAAAGCCACTGATGAGGTCATTGGCGATGGGGCGCATCGAGGGCATGTGCTTGAGTTCCTCTTCCTTGCCCACATACATCGCCAGCAGCCTGCGAAAGCTTTCCTTCTGCACCTTGACCTTGCTGTTGAGGGCATCCATGTGCTCGTCTGTCTCCTGAAGCGACTGTTTTTCAAAGGGTTTGAACTCCGCAGCGCCTCCCGATCCGGCCGTCCATTCATTGGTGAGCGGTTCTGCCTTCAGGATCGTGCGGTAGACCTCCTCGTCCTTTTTGTGCAGCGCCTCCAGGTCAGACTCCAAGGTGGTGATCGCCTCGTCAAACTTCTCGAGCTGCATCGAGAGGTCGCGGTTGTCTTGACGCAATTGGTTGGTGATGGGATTGGACGCGAAGTAGAACATATACAACACGACAGCCCCGGCGACGAGGCCCGAAACCAATGCGTAGGACAAGGTGGTGCGCAAAATCGTGGCGCTGTCCCACTTGGCTTTTTCAAAGCTGCATGATTCCGTGTCGTAGTAATATTTGATCTTCGCCATAGAATTGCCCCGTTTTTTCCTAATTTTGCAACCTTTATGAGTGCAACATTCCGTGCGGCATGGGCCGCGCAAAAGTCAGCAATTTTAGTGGATCCTGGTAGCCTACCTCAGCTCCCTGAGGTTATCAACAGGTTATCCACAAAGTCAAAGTTAGCTTTAAAATCCATCCGCACAAGCGATTTGGGAAATTTATCCACCCATCACTGTTAAAAACATTTTCGCCCTACGGTATGAAAACCTCCTCCGAAATTCGCAGCCAATTCCTCTCATTCTTCCAGGAACGCCAGCATCTCATCGTGGACTCGGCGCCGATCATCGCCAAGGACGACCCCACCCTGATGTTCAACAACTCCGGGATGGCTCAATTTAAGGACAATTTCCTAGGCATCAAACCTCCCAAGGCTCCGAGGATAGCCGACACGCAAAAATGTCTGCGCGCATCGGGCAAACACAACGATTTGGACGATGTGGGCCACGATACCTATCACCACACCATGTTTGAAATGTTGGGGAATTGGTCGTTTGGTGACTATTATAAGAAGGAAGCGATCGAATGGGCCTGGACCCTGCTGCACGATGTGTTTGGCATTCCCAAGGACGACATCTACGTGACCATCTTTGGGGGCGACGAGGGCGACAACATGCCCGAGGATCTGGAGGCGCTGGAGGAATGGAAAAAGTGGGTGAACGAAGACCACATCCTGCGCGGCAACAAAAAGGACAATTTCTGGGAAATGGGCGACACGGGACCCTGCGGCCCCTGCTCGGAGCTGCACATCGACTTGCGCACCCCAGCTGAGAAGGCAACCAAGCGCGGTCAGGAACTCGTGAACAATGACCACCCGCAGGTGGTCGAGGTTTGGAATTTGGTGTTCATGGAGTTCATCCGCAAGGCCGATAAGTCATTGGAATCCCTTCCGGCCAAAAACGTGGACACGGGCATGGGCTTCGAGCGCCTTTGCATGGCCCTCCAAGGCAAGCGCAGCAACTACGACACCGACGTTTTCCGTCCCTACATCGACTTCCTGGAAAAGGAATACGGTTGCCAATATGGCCGCAGCGAGGAAGAAAGCATCGCCATGCGCGTCGTCATGGACCACATTCGCTCCATCTGCTTCTGCATCGCCGATGGGCAGGTGCCCTCCAATGGCAAGGCCGGCTACGTCGTTCGTCGCATCCTGCGCCGCGCCTCCCGCTATGGCTTCCAATTCCTGGGCCGTACCGAGCCCTTTTTGTTCCGTTTGGTCGATGTCTTGGCTGGCATTTATGCAGATGTGTTCCCTGAGGTCATGGCCCAAAAGGCGTTCATCAAAAAAGTCGTCGAGGAAGAGGAAAAGAGCTTCTTGCGCACGCTGGACCGTGGCACACGCCTGTTTGACGAGTACGTGCTGGAGCACGAAGCCACCAAAGTCATTGACGGCAGGTTCGCCTTCAACCTCTATGACCGATTCGGCTTCCCGATCGACCTCACCAAGGTCATGGCCAAGGAAAAAGGCTGGCAGGTCGATGAAGCGGGCTACGATGCCCTTTTGCAAGCC
>JANMIM010001228.1:0-13598 GCA_031375795.1 Bacteroidota bacterium | reverse complement strand
CACCACAAGCGCTGCCCGACCGCGCTGCCTTGGCCGACATGCTGGGGAAGGAGAGCTTGGGTTTGCTCGCGACGCTGCGCCGGCAATTGCGCATCAAAATGTATTGGGGCATCGGCATCATGTTGCTGTTCGCGCCCGTGAGCCTGCTCGCTGCCGATCAGGCGCTGATGTGGCTGAGCATTGGGATCATGACTTTTGTGTCGGTCTTGCTGCTCGGGGGCGTATATCACCATTACCGCCGCCTGCCTGACCACCTCGACATGAGCCAAGGCATGCTCCCGCTGCTCAAATCCTACGAATCCATCGTCACCCGCGCGCTCCGCTTCGAGGAACGTGTTGGTGCCATTTTTATCATTCCTGCGCCCGCGTTGGGGGCCCTGGTCGGCGGCTCCTTTGGAAGTGGGAAGTCCATGGAGGTTCTGTTGGCAAGTCCCAGGATGGTGGTGATTTTGCTGGTGCTCACGGCGATTGTGGCGCCGTTGGCGATTTGGGGGTCTGTTTGGATGAATCGCGTGGCTTTTGGTGGGGCGCTGGATGGGTTGCGTAGGAATATTCAGGCTTTGGAGGAGATTTGAGTGGGGGGGGGATGAATTTGAGGTAACGGTTTCGGGCTTTGCGGGGTTGCGACTTCGAATCTCTAAACTGTCTGCCAGCATTGAAATTGATACGACGCCCAATGTTTTATTGAACCACTGAACCGCCAGTTTCTTGTAGCTGCTATTATCAAATGCTTTCATTGCTCTGAACCACTTCCCCAAAATATATTTCCAATTCGCCCTTTACTTTCGCTACTACTTTACCTCTGTTTTCATAAGCAAACTCAACATTGTCTTTGAACTGCTCATAAGTAATTATGCTCAAATTATGCCGCTGTTGGTGTCTTCACCAACGACCTTTGCCTATTCGCTAGTGGTTCTTTGTTGGTGATAACACCAACAAAGGCGGAACGGAAGTGCGCAGCTTACGAAGTAACACCAACAAAGGCAAAAGTTACGGCGCTTTGGGGGAAAGGAAGGTAGATTAAACTTCCTGAAAGGGAAGTACGAGCGCCCACTATTGTCAGGCACTTGATAAATCCAGTAAACTCAACCTTTCTTTATTTCATACCGGACCTTCCTAGTGTTTTCTACTGCAGTCAAATAGTTCTTCAACTTCGCCTTATAAGCTAAATCAGCCGTTCCTGCCGTTGCTTTGAGAGCGTTTAATGCAACAACCTGCCGTGCGCCCTCCACAAGATCAAGTACCGGCATTGCCATCTTCTTGGCTTCTGATGCCGTATATGCAACAGTAGCTGCGACTAAGGCTGTCTTTTTAATATCTCGGTCATTCTCCTTCTGAGTCACAGCACCTTTTTTTTGCGGTATGATTCCGCTTTTAAGAGCTTTTATTCTTTGGCTGGCACCGTCGATAGCAATTTTTGCATTAAGCCTATTTTTCTCTAGGTCGCGGCATAGCCATTCTAAACGATCTCGTTCTCCTACTGCCTTTTGTCCTTTAAGTAACCTTTGAGTACCAGACATTTCGTCAATTTCGTCGGATAGTTCACGAAGTCTCTTCCCTGTGTCAATAAGCTCCTGATCAAAATGAGTAAACGCTTTTTGACGTAGAACTTCAGATTTAGTAAGGGCGTCTTCTTCTGCAATTACCGTGTCATATTCTTGCTTAGCCTGGCTAAGTTCCTTCTCTGCATTATCAACTGCTTCCTGGGCCGCCTCTTTTGCTTTTTTGGCTACTTCAAAATCCTTTCTGGCGTTATCAATTGCCTCTTTTACTTTGTTCCATTCATCAAGTACTTCCTCAGCGTTTTTCAATGAATTAAAGCAGCTGATAGCGAAGTCTTCTGCCTTATCCAATTCGGACAGAGCATCAGACTCGGCTGTTATCGCAGTTTTATATTTTGGGTCATCGAGCATTGTCATATTTTAATGTTTAAGGAAGTAAATATCGTGCTTTGGGATTACTTATTCAAATAGTTCCTGTTTTCACCAGCCAAATTTTCAAAGTTCACTTGGGTAAGCTATCGTTTGTTTTTGAACCTACTCAGCCGGAATCTCTATATTCTTCCACGCAGTTGTTGTTGGTGCCCAGATAACTATCGGGACTCAACAACTGCACTGCGAAGCTTGCGCACGAACACCAACAAAGGCAAATCACGAAATAATTCTGCGAAACCATACCCTTATGAAGTCAACTATCAAGGTCAGTGTTTTTTTTCCAAGATTTTGCTTTCCGCTGTGAATTTGATTATTGCTGTCGTCATAAAATTACCGCTAACTACTGTGTAAACGAAGTCCTTTTCCCTCCAAACTAATAATTCCACTCGAAAGATTCACAAAACCTTCGCTTACCACCTTGAAATGTAAGGAATAAACGAAGGTTGTTGCTCCCGCCAAAAGCCAACCAACCACATTTTCGCGTAGTGAGCATGTCCGAGCTGCAACGCTCAAAAATATCCATGAATTTGGGCTTGCCCGCTTTACACCAAAAGCCTGATTCCCATTAGTTTTAGCCCGCTTTCCCAGCGATGATCTCGCGCACCTCTGCCTCCGTTTTGCCCGAGATCGCGGCAATCTGGGCAATCGGCAAGCCTGCCGCGTGCATGGAGAGGATCATTTCGATTTCCTTTTCCTGCTTGCCCTCCTGCTTGCCCTCCTGCTTGCTCTCTCGCAGCAAAAACTGCTCCCGCATCGCGATATCAGTCAAATAAATCCCGAAATCGTCATATGCGGTGCGTTCGGCCTTGGTCCAAGTTTGTTGGTCGGCATCGAGGTAGGCGGTACGCAAGCCTTCGTCATCGACATTGCTCGGAATGAGGTGTAGGTTTCGTGCATTTTTGATGAAGTAGGTCCACTTGTCCACCATTGACACAAGCTCGTGTTCCTGTTTTTCAAATTTCTTCAGCTCGATGAAGAAGTATTTCACGTCCTGCAGCAGATTTTCACCCGTCTCGGTGTCCATCGTCTGATGGGTGGAAAAGTAGTTGGGGTTTTGGGTAAAAAGGAAGTCCAGGATGCCGATAAAATAGGTGGGACGCAACAACGGATAGTCGTCGCCTCGATCGATCTGCGTCGAGTAGTCGCGGCTCACATAATATTGCACCCGCCTGTCGAAGCCATCTTTTTCCCCAACTTGAAGCTCTACGATGAATTTGCGGCCGTCTTGATCGGTGGCCTTCACATCCAAAATGCTGGTCTTGCCAGAAGGCACCGGCGGGAAAAGGTAAGGATTTTCAATCGTGACATTCACCACCCGATTGGAGCCATCTTGGTACAAAACTGCATTCAGAAACGAAATGAGCGTGATCGTTTTGTTGGCATTGCCAAAGATCTTGTGAAAGGCTACATCATTTTTGACATCGACAAATTTCATGCGGTGCAAGTTTTCAATGGCAAAGATAGGGGTTTTTGAGAATTTTGCTGAATTGTATCGGATCATGTAAAGGCCACGAACCTCTCTGTCTGAGCTCACCCGCCCAAACAAAGGGACAACATCAACGCCATCAGAATTCCATTCCTGGCGTGTAAACGATCGGCAATCCAACGGATCGCCACTTCACCTAATCTCCGTCACAGGCGCATCCCCCTCCGCGCTGCGCAGCGACCGCTCCGCCTTCGAGGTCTTAGCAATGCCGGCGCAGGCAAACACCCGTGTGTGACAAACTTCAGCTTCTCGCACCACGAATTTTGCGAACTTCGCTGATGTATTCTCAATGTTTCAGAGGCTCAGACGCAATGCGGAAATGACCACCAAGAAGAAAAAAGGGTTTTCTCTGCTGCGGTTTTGGTCGAAGCTTGGACCGGGATTGGCTACCGGCGCGAGCGACGACGACCCTTCGGGAATCGCCACCTATTCCCAAGCCGGCGCGGCTTTTGGACTGCTCACACTTTGGACGGCCTTGGTCGCCTTCCCGCTGATGGCCGCCATCCAGCAAATGTGCGCGCGCATCGGGCTTGTGACTTCGCAAGGCTTGACGGGGACGTTGAAAAAGCATTACCCAAAGCCGGTCTTGTACCTGATGCTGCTTTTCAGCTTTCCAGCCATCGTGATGAACATCGGAGCCGATATCGCTGGCATGGGTGCGGTTGGCAATCTGTTGGTTCCCGCCATCGACGCTTCTTATTTCAGCGTGTTTTTCACCCTGGCGCTGATCGGCCTGATCATCTATCTGCCCTATCAGAAGCTGGCATCGATCCTGAAGTACCTCTGCCTTGGGATGTTGGTCTATTTCATCGTCCCGTTTCTGTACAAGCAGGATTTTTTGGCGATTCTCAAAGCCACATTCATACCCACGATCCGCTTTGACAAGGACTTCATGCTCATCCTTGTGGGAATACTCGGCACCACGATCTCACCCTATCTTTTCTTTTGGCAGGCGTCGGTCGTCGTCGAGGAATCCAAGACGCACAAGAAACACCTGATGGTGAACAAGAAGCTGATTCATGAAATGAACAAGGACGTGGATTTCGGGATGACCGTTTCCGGACTTGTGATGTATTTCATCATCCTGACGACCGGAACCGTGCTGTACAATGGGGGCGTGCATCAGATTGACACTGTCGAGCAAGCGGCGATGGCCCTGAAACCTTTGGCTGGAAACATGGCTTATCTGCTGTTTGCGGTCGGCGTCATCGGTACCGGGCTGATCGCGATTCCGGTGCTGGGCGGGTCGCTTTCTTATATCTTTTCCGAAACGTTTGGCTGGGAGCAAGGACTGGACAAAAAATTTCATGAGGCCAAGGGCTTTTACATGATCATCTCGGTTTCGCTGTTGCTTGGACTTTCCATGAATTACATTGGGATATCCCCCATCAAAGCCTTGATCTATACCGCCATCCTCTACGGTCTCACCGCGCCCGTGCTCATCGCGATCATCTTGCATATCTCCAACAACAAGAAGATCATGGGGGAGAATGTCAACAGCCCTTTAGCAAATATCATGGGCTTCCTGACCTTGCTCGTGATGACAGCAGCCGCGGGGGTGCTCATCTACCTGCAATTGGCGGGTGAATAGGGTTGCCGTGGGCAGGGATGGTGATGGTGCGGGACGATGCTAAACTAACCACTTCATCTAATCTCCGTCACAGGCACATCCCCCGCTGCACTGCCCCAATTTGGGTTGGCCGCGCTGCCCATCTTCAATTCCAAAATTCCGCCGTTGGTGATGTCGGAATATTTCAAGAAACTCTTGGTGTAATTGCTGCCATTCAATTTTGCGGATTGAATGTAGACATTGTTTTCACCGTTGCCCGAGGTTTGAACCGTGAAATCTTTTCCATTCTCCAGGTGAATTGTGGCTTTTTTGAAAATCGGAGAACCGATCACGTAGTGGTCGCTGCCCGGACAAACCGGATAAAAGCCCAAGGCGCTGAAAATATACCAAGCACTCATTTGCCCGCAATCCTCATTTCCCACCAATCCATCCGGCTTGTCGGAATAAAATTCATCCATGATTTTCCTGACCCGCGCCTGCGTTTTCCAGGGCTGTCCTGCATAATTGTATTGATAGACAATCTGATGACTTGGTTCATTCCCGTGGGCGTACTGACCCATCAATCCGGAAACGTCTTGTTTGATCGGCCCCTTCAATTTGGAAGAAGTGGTAAACAGGGTATCGAGAAATGTGCCCAGTTTTTCTTTCCCGCCCAGCAGTTGCATGTGTCCGCTGATGTCATGCGGCACGTAGAAGGAATATTGCCAGGCGTTGGCTTCGGTATAGGACTGCGTAACTTTATAGGGGTCAAAGCGGCGCTTGAAATGATGCTTGCCCCGTGGCCGCATAAAGCCTGTTTCCGGATCAAAAAGATTGCGGTAATTGGCCGCCCTTCCGATATATTTTTCATAACCTGCTGAATCGCCCAATGCCTTGGCCATCTGCGCAATGCACCAGTCGTCGTAGGCATATTCAAGGGTTTTGGAAACGCTGTTGTTGATGAAGCGCTGCCGGATAAAGCCATATTTGAGGTAGTCGTCGAATCCCGCAGCATAGCGGAAATAAGACGCATCCACGATGATGGAACCCTTGAGTTTGTATTGTTTCAAGTCCTTTTGGCTTGTTTCTGCACTCTTTTTCATGGCTTCCAAGGCCTTTTGTGCATCGAATCCGGTAATCCCCTTGAGGTAGGCATCTGTGATCACGGGAATGGAATGGTAACCGATCATGCAGAAGGTTTCGTATCCGGCCAATTCCCAAATGGGCAACAATCCGGCTTGTTCATATTGCGTGAGAAACGTGCGGATAAAATCGGCATTTCGATCCCTGTTGATGAGGGTAAACAGCGGATGAAGCGCACGGTAGGTATCCCACAAGGAAAAAACCGTATAATTCGTAAATCCGTTTGCTGCGCTGATTTTCCCATCCCGGCCCCGATAGTTGCCATCGACATCCTGATAGACATTCGGCGCGATCATGGCGTGGTACAAGGCGGTATAAAATATCCTTTTCTTCCTTTCGTCCTCGTCTTCAATCTCGATTTTGCCCAATTCGGCATTCCACGCTGCAACCGCGGCGGATTTTGTTCGCTCGAAATCGAAATCCGGCTGCTCTGCTTCGAGATTCTTGCGCGCGCCGTCCACACTTACGGGCGAAACACCCACGCGCACGTGAATGACTTCATCTTTTTCCGTCGCGAACTGAACAAATGCTTTCAAACGGCTTCCCTTCGTCTGTTTGGACCGTTTACCCCGCTTGCAACCCGAAATTCCGAAGGTTTTAAAGGGTTTTGAAAATTGAATGACAAAATAAACATGCTGATTGCTCGCCCATTTGGTGCTGATTCGGTAACCTGATATTTCGTCGTCGCCGGATATTTGGATGAATCCCTCATTCAATTGATCACGGTGGTTCAGGTCGAGAATGATGTTGGCAGCATCGGTTTTGGGAAACGTGTAACGATGCAAACCCGTCCTTGTGGTTGCGGTCAATTCCGCCCGAACGCCCGGTTTGTCCAGAAAAACCGAATAATAGCCTGCTGTTGCGAACTCATTTTCCTTTTGAAAGCTTGACGCATATTGCTGATTGTTCCATGTGACTGCACCCAAGGTAGGCATCAGCAGCACATCACCGTAATCACTACAGCCCGTGCCGCTCAAATGCGTATGCGAAAATCCATAAATGACGCGGTCGGAAAAGTGGTACCCCGAGCAGCCATCCCAGCCCCGCAGGCGCGTATCCGGACTCAACTGCACCATCCCAAAAGGCAGCGTCGGTCCAGGAAATGTATGGCCATGACCGCCCGTGCCGATGAAAGGGTCCACATATTTTGCAACATCTTGTTGAGCGAAAAGCTGAAGCGGGAGAAGAAGAAGGAGGAATAGCTTTTTCATGGATTTTTTGAATGCTTCGAAATTTGCTTTGTTGGAAATCTACTTTCGTCATCGTTGCCCGTTCGTGTCATGTAGGATCCGAATGCCGCTGGTCGAACGGTACACGACAATGACTTGAATAAAGGAATCCTTCCATTCATTTTCAAACATTACTTAGCTTTTGCGAATGTAATGGATTTTATGCGGTCATCCATTGATGAAAGACGAAGGTCTGGAACACCATCCAATCGCATCCACCGGCCAAGCACTTTTCCACTCCCAAAAACGGCACCCTTCTTGTCTTGCATCGGAGACCCGGCGCTGCGATGGGGTCGCGTTTTAGAAATTCAGAAATCATCGGCAACTTGCGTACGCGTTCTACCAAAGTACTTCATTCATGAAAAAATCCATCCTCTTCCTTGGTTTCCTGATGCTCCTCGGCTTCGGAGCCAAAGCCCAATGCAACTGGGTCAATGGCTCCGATCCCAATTCGCCCAATGACGGAGGTCGGGGCATCATGGACTGGAATGCGCATTACAACTATATCTTGGCTGTCACGGATCTCAGCCCAAGCGCAAGTTTTGTCGGCAGCCGAATGGCCAATCTGAAAGGATGCCTCCCGAAGGACCGCTATGCGGCCCTTTACGCTTCGCTTTCGCTCAAAATCGCCCGTTACGGCATTAACTTCGCGGGCTGGACCAATACCATCACCAACACGCTGCCCGGCGATGCCGGCTGTGGTTATTTGGATTCACTTGCGCACCATGGCTACGCGATGGGCGCCGGCTACACGAATTGCGGTACCCTCGTCCAAGGACGGATGGCGGCATTGGCGCCACGCATCAGCAAGGACAATTATGCCCGCCTCTATGCCGACGTCTCCATCATTATCGCCAAAACCGCGCTTGCATTCAGTGTCCCGACGGTTCAACCCGTCGTGACGACCACCCCCACCGTGGTGACAACCACGCCGTCGCCCGGAGTTCACAATCTGTCGTTTGGAACGTTGGTTCCCAAAAGCAGCCCTTGGGGCATCGTGTTGGAGACCTGGAAGAAGTCCGTTGAAGAAAAAAGCGGTGGCAAGGTGCAGCTGACCATCTATTACAACGGCGCGCAAGGCGATGAAGGCGCGATGGTCGGCAAGATCAAGGCGGGACAATTGGACGGGGCGCTCCTGACCTCCGTGGGCCTTGCAAAATTCCACAAGCCGATTCTGGCGATGCAGATGCCGGGACTGTTTGACAATTGGACCGTTTTCGACAATGCCTTCGCTGCCGTGAAAAGCGATTTTGAAAACGGAGCTGCCGATGCGGGATTGAAGGTGCTCGGATGGTGCAGTTTCGGTCAGTCCCGCCTCATGTCCAATGGGTTCGCAGTGAGGATGCCGACAGACTTGCAGGGGAAAAAATCCTTTCTCTGGCGCGACGACGTTGTATGGCCGGCGTTTTTCCAAGCCATCAATGTTTCTGGCGTCAGCCTCAACATTCCTGAGGTACTTCCCAGCCTCAATATTTCCGCCATCAACACCCTGACTTGTCCTCTCCTCTTTGCGGAATCCTTGAATTGGCAGGGAAAATTTACGCATATCAGTGCCAAGACCGATGCCTATTGGGTGGGGGCAATCGGGTTTTCGAAGAGCACCACGGATTCGCTGCCGCCGGACCTGAGTGCCATTCTTTTTGACACGGGCCGATTGGCAGCCAGCGCGATGCGAACCAAAATGCGCACCGACGACGATGCTGCTTTTATACGGTTGAAGGCCAATATGACACTCGTGACACGCACGACACAGGAGCAAGCCGCGTGGGACGCGGTGTTCAAAACGACCCGCACGCGCCTCGCGCAAGGGACTTTTGATCCGGCATTGGTGACGCGTTTGGAGCAGCTTGGCGGGAAGTGAATGGGTGAATCTCAGTGGGGGCAAGCTTCACACGAAATGGATTTGGTCAACCTTCGTGGAAATCATCCCGCCTAGCATTTTCATTTCACCAACAATTTCCCAGTCCCCGCATGCCCATCTGCTGACTTCAATGCAAAAAAGTACAAGCCCGAGGGGAGCTCCCCGCGCGCGAGGAGGATATGATCACCTGCAATGTCAGTGATCTTGCGAACCACCTGCCCCGTCATATTGGTCACCGTAAGGTCGTGACGCAGGCCACGGGGATTCGCGAATTGCAGGGTGGTGAATTCGGTAAACGGATTGGGGTAAATTTCAAATAACAACGCATTTGCCTGAGCTTCCGGAACCTCTACCAACGGAATTGCACACGGCGCGACGGAGTCGGTTTGCTTGACATAACATGTGAGGATACGCTCCACATCCCCGATGCCATACCACCCGTCGAGCGTTTGTCCCAAGCCGATGGTATACTTTTGTGCATTTCCACCATCCATGACCCCGTTTAAGGTCTTATTGCAAGTGTCCAATGCATAGCGCGTAAACGCGAACGTTTCTCGGTCATGAAAATTGGAGGATGCAAATTCCTCTCGAAGGAGCGTGCCACCATCCTGATCCATGGTTCCCAATTCAAGAAACCGCTGCATGGCGCGATAAAAGGTCCATGTGATCGTATCGGTCGCCATTACGGTATCAAATGGAATAAAATTGGGACGGTATCCGCTTTGTCGCTGGGATCTCGCAACGGAGTACCGGACGGAATCTCCACTGGGGTAATCTTGCCTGCTCAGCACTTCAAACGCATCGTGATAGTCCGTCCAGTAGGATACACCCGTAAAACCCTCACCCTGGAAAAATCCAAACTGATCGCCGACTTCAAAGTCATAAAATTTCAAATAGTTTGGTTTTGAGGGCAAACTTCTTTGCTGATAGACGGTGATGGGAGCCCCTGACCAATACGAATCAAAATTGTGGATGGTAAGCACGCCATGATTTTTCGAAATACGCAATTCCTGCCCATCACTGATGGAAATCGTCACGACGGAATCCGTCGTTCCGTAAAACGTCTCCAAGGTTCTGGCCGAGATCATGGCCGTCAGCGATGAATTTGAAAGAAAGGTCCAATTGCTCATCGTTGGAAAATCAGTGTGGATGAAAATGGTATCGCCCGTCTCCGCAATGAATTGAAATTCGCCGTTCGATTTCTCCAGCATCTTGGTGCCCAGCAAATTTTCATTTCCATAAGAATAGGCCGGCCCTTGCCATGCAGGGTATCCACAGTTGTTGCCGGGATAGGAATTCGACACGGCGATAACAATCTTGTTGAACCAAAATGCGGAGTCCGAGCCTACTTCGGTAACGGAATCAATCTTGATGGAGTAGAATCCAGCAGGTGAATCAAACCGATGGATATTTCCATTTGAGAACGGCCTGTAATTTTGGCCAAAGGTCGCGTCGGGCAAACCCATTCCCAAGAGGAAAAGCAAGGGGAGGAAGTGAGAAATCCTTTTCATCATGCAAAACTTACGATTCTTTGAGTATTTTTCCATCAAGTCAATTTGTTCAAGATATTCGTTTTCAGAACCCCATTGGTGGCGCTCATCCGTCGTGTGGACCTGCAATTGTCCATACGAAGGTTCTTTTTGAAACAAGATAAGCAATCGGAGCAGAATATCCAAGAAACATGCGTGGATCCTCGAGGGATTTCCTGCAAACAGGTGTGATCGCCAGAAACCGATCGATGATTTGTCGCCTACCCGATAGGCTTCCTTTTCTGAGGCAAAGCCTCCCATTGCGCAAATTCCGCGGTGCCGCATCCGCCAAAGGCTCGCGTGGATTGTACTTCGAAGTCGATGCTTGGATTGCCGTCGGCAGGGTGCGTGAGGATCCGGCTATGCTTTGCGCTACCTGCTGTTGGCTCGGCACTGCGTTGAGTTTTGCTGTAAGCTCGGTGAAGGGGAGCATTGTAGGGGCATTAATTCGCCGATTTCCGTTTGGTAAAGTCGACGTTTGAAATCCATGTCGCCTGTAAATACGTTTGATGAAACCAGTTGTTGCCGCCGATATTCCAAGTAATGTACAGCGGGCCAGTTTCAATTTTGTTTTTTCGATTGAGCTGAACGCCTATGGCTGCAAACGCCCAATTCTCCCCGAAAAACGCACCTGCATTTTGGAAAGTATTGAAAAAACCTTCTTCGTAGGCGGTAAAGTACAGATTGTTTTTTTTGCTTTTGATCGGAAAGTCAAGCCCAATGAGGTAGCGCAGGCGATGGGTATAGGGCGTTTCGCCTGTTGCTCTGTTATGCACAAAGCGGTTGTCAAAACGTAAGCGGTGCTTGAGGTTGATTTTGTTTGCAGAATGCCTGTAGGTGGCTTGCACGTACAAACGATGCTCATTGACGTAATTGCCCCGGGTTACATTCTCCCTTTGATAAACGTAACTTCCCGTGAAGGATAAATGTTTGTTGACATTGAAGGTAAGCGCCTGTTCGGAATAGAACAAAAGGAAATTGGCGTCCCTGGAAATGTCAGGATTCTTGAAGTTGACCAGCGGAAATGCACCGAAATAATAGAGGCTGTAATCTAAATGTTGGGTGATTTTCCCGGCATGGTCAACCGTCGGAAACAGTCCGCCCACGAAGGTTGATTGTGCCTTGGGGTTCTGAAAAGCAATCAACAGAACAGCGACAAAAGCAATAATTTTCCGCATTTTCTTCATTGAATGGTCAATTTTTGGGAAGCAAAGTCCATGAGATAAAACATTTCTCGGGCAATTTGCCTACAGCGTTCATCATACTTTGCTTCTTTTAAAGGTGAATTGTCAAAGGCTTTAGGGTCTTCGTAAGGCAAGCCAATTCTCATGTCGGCACCCTCTACAAATGGGCAGGACTTATCGGCTTCGGTACAAACCATCACTGCTGCAAAATGAGCGATCGGATTCGTCGCATCGGTGTATTTCTTGGAGAATATGACCCATGGATCGATTTGTTTTCCAACTTTAACGTACCGCAGGGGGTTGTCGCCTTGATTGTTGGAATAGACTTCAATGCCTGCTCGCGTGAAGGCATCAATGGCATTCATATTGACACGCGTTTGCTCGGTACCTCCAGAAAATGTGAATACACTATCAATGTTGTAATAGTAGGAGGCAATTTGCGCCCATACTTGTGCCATATGACTTCTGCGTGAGTTACTTGTGCAGACAAAAAGCAAATTGGCGGGTAGATGTGCTTTCCGTTGGTCGACAATGAAAGTGGCGATCTCTTTCAATTCTGACCTTCTTTCTTCCGGAATTTGAACAAACTCGCTTGAAAGCCCAGCGCAATAGGTGGTGAGCTTTGGAAAGAATTTCACTTTTTTCATGGGGGAAAAGGAGAAGATCGTTGATGCACCGATGGTGAGTAAAATGAGCAATGTGATCTTTTTTATCGTTTTCATTTCGGATCTATACTTGATGGAAAATTGCTTGGCAGAAAAACATCGTGAGAAGCAATTCGAGGAAAACAAGCTTGCTCGGCATTAACAACAATTGTATTTTTTCTTAGCCAATTCGGTAGAAATATGGGTTAAATAGCTTTGAAGCATGCCGAGGGCTTTCTCATCAATGCAGTAGCAAATGGTATTGCCTTCGATGTCGCCTTTGATCAACCCAGCATTTTTGAGTTCCTTCAAATGTTGCGAAACGGTCGGCTGTGCCAAAGGCAATTCGTTGACAATGTCCCCACAGATACAGGTATCTACTTTGAGCAAATAGTCCAAAATGGCTACCCGAGCAGGGTGTCCCAATGCTTTGGCAAGTGTCGCAATCGCGTTTTGCTCCTCTGTAAAGTGTTCGGTCTTCGTCGCACCCATAGCTATATATTTAGATTGCAATATTACAATAAAGATTCTGAGGAATGCCAAAGAAGTTTGAATTCTTTGTGCTTTTTCTGATATCGGAACGAATAGGTGCTGTTGGAACCGCTGCGAAGCAGACAGTTTGTCCACCGCTATTCGGAGTGCAACGGCGTGCGACACCAAGACAGCATTCGGTTTCTGGATGCGTTCAAGGGCCTAGTTGAGGGCTAGGAGCGGTTCCACTTGGTTGTCGAATGCATTCAGCGAGTCATCGGGCAAATATGAGAGTGCAAGGTTGAAAAGCTGATAGGTAGGGGGATGCTGATTCACTCTGCTGTAGGGGTACCTTAGTGGGGGGGGAAAGCGGATTGGGAACGAAAATGGTCTTGCAGCCTCAAGGAGTGGTCGAAGGGGCTGCATTTTATTCTGAAAGCCGAAGAATTCTTGGTTTTGAATAAATGTTCAGCATGCGACTATCCGGCGCTTGAATGTCCAACGGGTTTTGGGCCGTAGGCTACGCCTACCAATCACTTGCTTCTCCTTTGATGCGGTACAATCCCGG
>JANMIM010001161.1:0-2583 GCA_031375795.1 Bacteroidota bacterium | reverse complement strand
TCATCTATGTCGCAGGTCTTTTTCCGATTTTTGAGGTGGATGGCAGCGCATCGGTGACCGCCAAAGCCAATCAGTTAGGTCTCGACAATTGTTTTTGGACCTACCAGGGTGCAGGTCACGTGCCGCATCTCAATACACAGGCATACTTGGATACGACGGTGAACTACGTCTCCAATTTCATGCACCACCTTGTCTGTGGTGGCCCCACGGTCTGCGATCCGCTGCTGACGGCGCGGGTCGATGCCTTGCCAGCGTCTGAAGTAAGCCTTTTCCCCAATCCTGCCGACAGCAGGTTTGAAATCAAGATCACGGGTGTGGTGCCGGCCGAGTGGACCTATCGCCTCATCGACATGACCGGGCGTGTGTTGCAGGCCAATACCGTCACGGGCGTGGATCATCTGCGATTTGACCGAAATGGCTTGCCCAGCGGCATCTATTTGGTGCAGGTGAATGGCGAAGGCTTCTCCAAGACCGAGCGATTGGTGCTGAGGTAGTTTGGAATCCAAGGACCATGAAAAAAGGGCAGCTGATCGATCAGCTGCCCTTTTTTCGTGGTTGCGCGGGTGTGTTTTGCGTGGATGAACCCATTTGGGCGCGTCCAATTGGCTTATGGGAACAACACGCCGTCGAGGCGATGGATGTCTACCAAAGGCACGACGGAGCCGTAGTGGGCATTGATGGCCGCGATGAATTCATTGGCGATGAGGCCGGATCCTTTGGGGTTGGGGTCAAAACCATCCAAGGAAAAGAAACCGCCAGCGGCAAACTCCGAGGTGAAATCGACAGCGTCATACCGGATGCCGGTCTTGAGGCGATTGTAATAGGACTCCATGTCAGCCACAGCAAAGTCGTGCACCGTCGCCAACTCCCTGATGGCAGCATTGTATTGCGCGACGATGTCGCGCATCTCTTGCAATTCCCTGGCCACCAATGAGCAACGGTCTGGGATCATCTTGACCAAGACCCCCATCGCATAGCATTTCATCGAATCCAACGGCACCGTGAGCAGGATCATGTCGTCGTTGGTGAGCTGCCGCAAGATGTAGGGGCCATCGGGATTCTCGATACAAAAACCATTTTCGCCAGGTACGAAATTCAGGTAGATCCCTGCCGTACCGTAGAGTCCGTTCAGGTAATCGGCCAAGCTGTCGGTGAGTACCAGCGCACGTGGCGGCACGGTCGTGAAAAAGGGCATATTGGCGACATCGGGGATGGTGGCCAGCACGCCCTTGGCACCGACGGCGTTGTAGGCGGTCAGGACAGAGTCCAGCTTCTGACGAAAGACCGCTGGCGTTGGCAAGGGTTTGGCATGGGCGCCGTTGCTGGCAAAATTCCAGACCTCGTCCATGCCGGGCCAGGAAATCACAAACGTGGGACTGGTCTCCAAGGCCGATTCCAGCAGGCTTTTGTTGGTGCCCGCAAAGGGTAGGCGAGCGGCAAAAACCGAGGGGCCACCCAAGAGGTGGTCGTCGCCGAGGTCGCGCCTGTCCATGCTCCATAGGTCGATGCCGGGCACCGTGAAGTCATTGATGGGACCGCCATATTTTGTCCATGCGCCCGTTCCGGCAAGGTCAGTCTCGATGAGATTGACCTTCACAGGCCCCAAACTCGTGTCACCATTGCAATCGATGGCATCGCCCAGATGGCTCTTGCTTTGGTAGGGTGCGACCCATGGATAGGGATTGAGGCCCATCGAGACGCCGCTCGGCATCACGGCTTGCTCAAAGGATGCGGCACCCGCAGCCTTGAGCTGCGAGGCGATCAAGGCGGGTATCGAGGTCGCTTGGCTTTCCTTGGACAATGCGCCGTCTTGGTAACCGGAGAGGATCGTGCCACCGACGGCAATCGTCCTGGAAAAATCGGCCCGTCCGGGATCGGGGAAAGGCGCATCCAACTTGGCACCGCAACCATAAAACAAGGCTGGCGCGAGCAACATTCCCAGCAAGCGTGTCGTCCACCCCATTGTCAGGCTCCCAGAAGTCGTCATTTTTCCCATCATGCTTCAATTTAGAAAACGAACGCCAATATCCAAAAAGGCTTTTAACAATGGAGAATGGAAAATTGAAAATGGAGAATGCCAAGCAAGCATCGGCATTGTTCATTTTCAATTCTCCATTTTCAATTTTCAATTCATCAAAGCGCCTCCAGCAATTCCTCCGAGATTCCTACGCTGCTGAAACCGCCGTCGTGGAACAGGTTTTGCATGGTCACCTTGCGGGTGAGGTCGCTGAACAGTGTGATGCAGTAGTCGGCACACTCGTCGGCGGTGGCATTGCCGAGGGGGCTGAGCATCTCGCCGAAGTTGAGCATTTTGTCAAAGCCTTTCACGCCCGTGCCTGCGGTGGTGGGAGTGGGGCTTTGGCTGATGGTGTTCACGCGCACCTTTTTGGCTTTGCCAAAATGGTAGCCAAACGAACGCGCGATGCTTTCCAACAAGGCTTTGGCCTCGGCCATGTCATTGTACTTGGCAAACGTGCGTTGTGCGGCGATGTAGCTGAGCGCCAAGATGGAACCCCACTCATTCATGATGTCTTTTTCCATGGCGACCTGCATCACGCGGTGAAAAGACATGCCCGAGATGTC
>JANMIM010000748.1:0-9365 GCA_031375795.1 Bacteroidota bacterium | reverse complement strand
GAAAGCTACAGCCGCGCCAAGCCGTTTGAATTCACCCTTGGAAACGGCGATGTCATCGCAGGCATCGAGGAGGCCACCAAAAAGCTGCGCCTGGGAACCAAAGCCATCGCCGTCATCCCCCCTAGTCTGGCCTACGGCGATGGCAAAGGCAAAAACGGATTGCCCCCCAAGATCCCAGCCAACGCGACACTCACATTTCATTTTGAGCTGATCGGAACATTTTGATCGCTGTCGAGGTTGAAAGGGAGCGAGGAATTGCTTAATTTTCATCATGGGAAAGCAGTTTTTGATTTCATTGTTGCTTTTGTTGCCGTTGCTGGGAATGTCCCAGGAAAAAAGCCCTGCCCCGACCCCCACGGCTGGGCTGGCTTTCGGGGTTTTTGCCCATTCGTTTGGATTTGGGTTTGATGTGCGGTACCTCATGCCGAGGTCAGGATCGGACTATTTCATCGGCCTGTCCATGTCTTCCTACAAAAATCCACATGAACTCAAGATCAAAAGCGCCTATTCCGATCAAGGCGGCAAGGATTATGTCTACGACAAGCTCAACTATGGCTACGTGATCGCGCCGACCTTTGGCATCACCCGCAAGCTCATCAAGCGCAACCTCTTCAACCGCATCGGGGTCTCGGCTTCGGTGTCGGCAGGCCCACTGCTCGCCTTGCTGAAACCCTATTATGTGGAAGTGGCAGTGCCCTTCAACGGAAACCAAGCCTTGGTCGAGGTGCACCCCTATGACCCCAATCAATACAACTATGGCAATATATATGGTGTGGCCGACTATTTCCTGGGCATGAAGGAAATGCGGGCGATGCCAGGCGGACGGGCCAAGTTTGGAACTTTGATCGATTTCTCCGCCGGCTCCACTTATATTCGCGCCGTGGAGCTCAGCTTGTTTGCAGACATCTTTGCCAAGCAACTCCCCCTGCTTGGCACCAATTTCAACAAGCAGGCATTTATAGGTGGATCGGTCGAAATATTGGTCGGCGATATTTGGTAAGGTATGATAGAGCTACCCGTCATCAGTCAAAATCATCCCGGAGACGGCAAGCGTCCCGATTGGCTCCGCGTGAAGCTGCCCTATGGCAAGACGTTCACCGATGTGCGCGGCATCATCGACGAGCACAAATTGCACACCGTCTGCGAGAGTGCACGCTGCCCCAACATGGGTGAATGCTGGGGAGCCGGTACGGCAACGTTCATGATCTTGGGGAATATCTGCACGCGCTCCTGTGGATTTTGTGCAGTGGCGACGGGCCGCCCCCTGGCACTGGATACCGACGAACCGCTACGGGTCGCCGAGGCCATCGCCCTCATGAAAGTCAAGCATGCCGTGATCACATCCGTGAACCGCGACGAGCAGGCAGATCGTGGCATGGAGATCTGGGCAGAAACCGTGCGGCAGGTGAGGCGCCTGAGCCCCAATACTACCTTGGAAACCCTGATCCCAGATGTCAAGGGAAATTGGGATGCCCTACAGCTCATCTTGGACACCGCTCCCGAGGTCATTTCCCACAACATGGAGACCGTGCAGCGCCTCTACCGCCGGGTGAGGCCACAGGCACGGTATGAGCGCAGCTTGGAGCAGATACAACGCACCAAGGACGCAGGCATTCGCACCAAGTCGGGTGTGATGGTCGGTCTGGGCGAATCGGTCGAGGAGATGTATGAGGTCATGCATGACCTCGTCTCCCACGGTTGCGACGTGCTCACCATCGGCCAATACTTGCAGCCGACCAAGATGCACCTGCCCGTCCATGAATTTATTCACCCAGACTTGTTTGCACATTTCCAGGTAAAAGGGATGGAGATGGGGTTCAAATTTGTGGAGAGTGGCCCGCTCGTGCGCTCCAGCTACCATGCCGAAAGACACATTTGATCTCCATTTTCAGATGCCCAATTGCACCCAAGCGTGTAATGCAATCGGTGATCATTGGCTTGGTTGCAATACTTATGGACGTAATTCAAAAGAATTGGCCCTCATCAATTGCGTAATCCACAGCAAAAAAACCACTTGGATGATTGACAGAAAAGGTAGTAGCTTTCCAAAAGCATGAAAAGATTGGGCTGCACAAGGCCATTGTTGGCAATTTTTCAAGCCAATGTTTGTTTGCCTCAGTATTAATTGCTTTTTTTGGTAGTTTTTCTAGGAAATATTAACTGGGAATTATGAGAATATCGACCTTGATGCTCGCTTTTGCGATGCTGTTGTTGCTTATGGGGACCTCTGTCGCCAATGCTCAACAATTGAATTGGGAGGAAATCGGCCCCAACAACACGGGCAACCACACGCGAGCACTCGCTGTGGGAAGCAATGGAACGGTCTGGGCAGGCTCTGTGGGCGGCGGTCTATGGAAATCTACCGACAAAGGTGCCTCTTGGACCATGGTGTCTGGAATCTCAGACAACCTCGCCGTTTCATGCATCGCCATCGATGGCAATAGAATCGTCGTGGGAACCGGCGAGACCTATTATTACAAGCCTGAAACCAACTGGGGAATCAACACGGCGACGGCCTCGGTCTGGACCCAAGACAGCCTCGGTCTTTTCAAAAATGGATTTTTGCGCTACTCCAGCCAACCTGGAGAGGGCGTATATGTTTCCAATGATGGCGGTGCCACCTGGGATCACGACAACGGTACTTGGAACTCCTCGTCGGTGCGCTACACAGGTGAATTCATTTCGATTCAGGAAGTCGCCGCCAAGAATGGTCGCAGCCTCGTCGGCACGATCGAGGGCCTTTATTGGTCAGACGATGCAGACCTCACCAACATTACCAAAAGCACAGGCACATCAGCATTCATGAACGGTATCATCACCGACGTGGACTTTGCAAACTCAAATGTGGTCTTTGCTTCCACCAAGGATTCGCTTTACCGCTCCACCGATGGTGGTGTGACGTTTGGCACGGGCATCAACGGCTTGTTCCCAACAAGCTCGGCACCAGCGCCTTTCAATAAGTTGGCCGGTCAGCGCATCGTCATCGCTGTCGCTCCTTCCAACCCCTCGATCATCTACGTCACAGGTGCATTGGGAAGCGTAGGCAAATGCTCAGGCGTGTTCAAGTCGGTCGACAATGGAGACAATTGGTTGCGGATCGGCCCTTATGAGTCGGCCATCTTTGCTCCGTTTGGCAATGCTGGCCAATACTCTGCGATCCTCGGCGTCTCGCCGGCCGATCCCAATACATGCTTTGTCGGTGGCCTCAAGATGTACAAGTACACAGATGCCACAGGTTGGACAGCAGCCGCCTCACATACCTATATTCCCGGCTTCTCAACCGCCTATGTGCCAGCTCCACAGCTATCGATTGCCTTCAGCCCAAATGGAGCTGACTCTACCTTTTACGTCGGTGGCGATGCCGAAATCGTGCGCACGACCAACCTGAGCCGCACCTACTCCTTCAAAACCAAAGGCTACAACACGGCGCATTTGTTTGGCATTTCTGCATCACCTTCATGGAATGTGCTCGCATCAGACCGCTTCCGCGGGCTCTCGATCAAGGACAATGCCTTCTCCAGCCAAGATCAGCAGCAATTCAATCCGGTACACAGAGCCAGCCTCACTGGCGGTGGCGTAGCACGCTATTCGGTGAGCCACCCCGAGTACATCATCAGCTCCAAGGCTGAGGTTCGTGGCAGCAGTATCCAGCGGTCTTTGACCTTTGGCGCATCTTATGAAGATTTTTATGGATTGCCCCTCGACTCGACGATTGCATGCCTTGCTCCGTTTGACAGCCTCTTCATCAACCGCAAGAACAGTGGTAGCGCCGGTGGCGAAATCTATGACTTCTCCTTGGCTCCCCTCAATCCGTTTTTCATCGATGAATACATCCCTGCCGACTCACTTGGCAATGATACATCCATCTTGAATACACCCGTCTATATCTATGTCGCCTCTGGCCACTACATCTGGACCTGCCGCAATCCATTTGGTGGCGTAGACTCCTTACCTACTTGGGACCGTGTTTCCACGCGCCTCATCAATGACGAGTTGGCATCTGGCAAGCAGCGCTACTTCACGGCCATGACCGGCTCCAACAATGCCGATCACTATGTCTATGTAGCAACCAATGCTGGGGAAATCTTCAGGATCAAGGGCGCGCATGACCCGTTGAACTTGTGTATCACGACCGATGTGCAACGCATCGATGGCGGCACATTGCCATCGCGCTGGATCACCGACTTGGAAGTGGACCCCAAGAACACCAATATCCTCATCGCCACCTTTGGCGGATTTGGTACTGGCGACGACAGGGTTTATCTGAGCTTGAATGCCGAGGGTGCAACCCCCACATTCCAGAGCTTGACCTCCGGGCTCGAGGCTAACCTGCCCGTGCATTGCGCTGTGTTTCACCCAGAGCGTGGCGGCATCGTGCTTGGTACCGAGGAAGGTGCCTACTACTCCACCGCAGACTACACCGTGGGCGCTGTGAACTGGGTAAAGGAAAGCAATGCAATGGGCAATGTACCCGTCACGGACTTGAATTACCGTAGGTACTTCAAGGACATGATCGACGCAAACAATTACAAGTATGCCCCAGACTACACCTTGTTTGCAGCGACGCATGGCCGTGGTGCATTCAAGTCCACCAGCCTGGTCCACGCACCTGAAGGCGAGATCGCAAACAGCGGCATCACCGTCAAAGCCGGCCCAAATCCAGCAATGTCCTTCTCCAAGATCTCCTTTGATCTGCCACAATCGGGCACTGTGAAAATGGAAGCCTTCGGCATCGATGGTCGCCCAGTCGCCCAGCTTGCAGACGGTCGCTTTGGCGCAGGCACCACTGACTTGGTATTCAATACCAAGGATTTGGCTGCTGGCATGTACCTTGTCAATGCCGTATTCACCAATTCACAGGGCGTGTATCGCACCAACCTGCGGATCGTGGTCGTGAAATAATATTTTGCCCTAATCGGCCAAGAAGAGAACCCGTGCAGTGTTGTACGGGTTTTCTTTTTGATATATTTGGAACATCAACAGCGGGCAATTGCCCTTAATCGAAAATAGTAGGATGAAATCAATTGTAATTGCCAGGCATGCCAAATCGGATTGGTCTACTGGTCTAGCTGACCATGATCGACCACTCAACGCGCGCGGCAAGGAAGATGCGCCGCGCATGGGGAGAGCCTTGGATGAGGTCGGTTTCCGGCCAGATATCATTTTGAGTTCCACTGCCCTCAGGGCCAAATCCACAGCCGAAAAGGTGGCCAGGGAAATCAACTTCCACCTCGGTGTGCGCACCGATGCCAATCTCTACGAATCAGGTCACGGATACATCACCGGGATGCTGCAAAAGCTTCCCGATACCGCCCAAAACGCCATGGTGTTTGGACACAACCCCATCTTGGAGCAATTGGTCGTGTACCTGCTGCAAATGCAAGGCGGCATTGTGATTCCCACGTCTGGAATGGTTTGCCTGGAAGCCAATGTGCATCAATGGGCTGACCTTGAGCCTGGCAAATGCCAGATGAAATGGTTTTTGATCCCGAAATTGTTGTCGTAATTCGCAAGGCGTGGAGTTTAGTTCCGCGCGCTGAATGCATGAATGTATTGATCACCGGTGCCACCGGATTTTTAGGGGGAAGGGTCGCTCGAAGGTTGGCTGAAGGTGGCACACACGTGCGCGCAATCGTGCGCAAGGCCGTCGGCCAAGCCGACCTGCAGCATCCCTTGATCGAACTTGTCGAGGGGGATTTTGGGAATCAGGCAACCTTGGAGGCTGCGTTGATTGGCATCCAGCAAGTCTATCACCTCGCTGCAATTTCTTCTGACTGGGCACCCGATAGCAGGGATTTTTACCGCATCAACGTGGAAGGAACCATCCGATTGGTCGAGGCTGCGGGCAAGGCTGGCGTGGAGAAGATCTTGATCACCTCCACGGCAGGCACCATCGGGCCGCCCGACCACGACCATGTCTACCCCATCACCGAGGACCACATCAGGAAGGTGCGGTTTTTCACGGACTATGAATGCTCCAAGATCATGATGGAGGAGCGCATGCAAAAGTACGTGAAGCAAGGCATGCACATCACCTTTGTGAACCCGACTCGGGTCTACGGGCCAGGACCGATTGAGCGCAAGAACGCCTATTTGATCCTGATCCACAGCTTTCTACACAAGACGCTCGCCCCCTACCCTGCTTTCAAGAACCAACTGGGAAACATGGCCTTCATCGACGATGTCGTCGAGGGGCATCTGCTCGCCATGGAAAAAGGGCGCAGCGGCGAGCGCTACCTGCTCGGTGGGCCCGACGTCACCTTTGCCGATCTCTTCAAGGCCCTCACCAAGATTACAGGGAAAAAAGGCCGTCCAATGGCGATCCCGATAGGGTTGTTTCGGTTTTGGGCCAACGTGAATCTGCTGCAATCAAGATGGTTTGGCAAGGCCCCCATGGTCACCCGCCAATGGATCGAGAAATCCAGGTTTTCATGGCCGGTCTCCAGCGAAAAAGCCATCCGCGAGCTCGGATACTCCATCACAGAATACGAGACCGCTTTGCGCAAGACGATCGCCTACATCGACGAGGAAGTGCGCGCCAAACGTGTCTGATTCTGAAACGTTCGCTTCAACACCTACATTTACAAGCACCAACATTTCCACAAAGCCGAATTTAGGCTGAGATTCTGCCTACTAGGTGGTAAATTTGCCCCTGAAAAGAGCTGTTTCCCTGGAGTTCAGTCCCCACGGAACCACAAAATTTGAAAAATCCACCAATCGCATCGTTTGAGGACCGTATGGAGCGCACAGGACAAGGATATGCATTGATCACAGGGGCAAGCCGTGGCATTGGGAAGGCGATTGCTGAGGAATGCGCATCACGGGGTTACGACCTCGCCTTGGTTTCACTCTCCGATGAGCTCCTACACGACCTGGCCACCGAGCTTGCCAGCAAGCACAAGGTCAATGTCAAGGTCCTGGAAACCAATCTCGCCACCCCCGAGGCTGCTTTCACCGTCATCGATTGGGTGAAAAGGGAGGGAATGCAAGTATCCATGCTTGTGAACAATGCGGGCCTCGGCTCGGTCGGACCATTTGCCGCCTCAGACCAACGCAAGCACCTCGCCATCTTGAACCTCAACATGCACACGCCCTACCTGCTCATGCGCTTGCTCATGCCCATGCTCCAGGCGCAGAAACAAGCCTATGTGATCAACATCTCCAGCCAAGCCGCCTATTTTCCGATTCCTTACAAAGCCACCTACTCGGCCAGTAAAGCCTTTTTGATGTACCTGTCGCTGGGTGTGGAGCATGAAATGCGGGGCAGCAACGTGCATGTATGCGTGGTCTGCCCGAGCGGCGTGATGACCAGCCCAGAGATTCGTGAGCGCATCCGCACAGGCGGCTTGCTTGCAAAGCTCGTATCGCTGGAGCCAGAGCTCGTCGCCAGCATCGCCATTCGCAAAGCCCTCAAAAAGAAGCGATTCATCCTGCCGGGCACCCTCAATCAAATCAGCTACCTTTCCACCAAGATCCTGCCGGAATGGCTACGCATGGCCTTCATCAGCCGCAAGATGCGCAAGATGACATTTGATGCGCCCGATCCCGAGCACATCGCCCAGCCCTGATCACCCAGGCTTCGCAGGTCGATCAGCAGCCGATCTCCATGGGCATCCTGCCCTCACAACTTTGCAGCCAAGACGCAGCCAAGACGGAAATTCTTCTTGTCTCCTGTCGATGGATTCACGCCCTCCACCAGGATCACATAGACTCCGATGTCGGATTTGTGCAAGCCGTCGGTCGTACCGTCCCAGGTGACGGTCCCCTGCTCAGTGCCGACCAGCATGTTTTCTTTGATGATGCGCACCGGCCTGCCCTTGTTGTCAAAGGCTGTGATCCGCACATTCCAATCGGGCGTCTTGAAGTGGTAATTGATCGACAGCAGGTCTTCAAAGCCGTCTTGGTCTGGGCTGAAGGTCAATGGCTGCAACCAAACCTCCTGCTCACCCTCGGGCACCAAGATCTCAGAGTTCCTGTATCCCGGCGTGCCATACAGCGCCGTACTCGCCGCCGAATGCCAGTTGTATTCATCCTGCGTGGCACGGTTGAAGTCCAATCGCTCCAGCGAGACGCCGTTTTTGTCATCCAAGTTGGGAAATGACCAGTCGTCGAGGTAATGCAAGCGATCCATCACGATGCCACCATCGGTGTAGATCACGCATTCGCCTTCGGTATCGTCATAGCTCGGGGAGCTCGACATCTCATAGATCGCATCGGGAGCGGTCGGCTGGTAGGTGAGCTGGTGATGTGCCTTGTCGGCGGTGAGGCATATATAAGACTTGGGGAAAATCAATTTGGGCGTCGTGCTCGTGGCCTTGCCATTAAAAATCGAGTCCGTTCCCTCAAAAATCTCCCCGATGTTCAGCTCGGCGAGGTCCAGGATCTTGTCGCTCATGTTGTAGAGCTCCACATAGTCACTGCCGCCGGTATAGGGGTTAAACAAGATCTCGTTGAGGATCAAGTCGCCCTTGGCCATCGGCGCCGCGATGCCAAAGCAAGTGCTGTTGGGTGTGGCGATCACATTTCCCGGACAGTCCGAGACGCTGGTCACGCTGAGGCAGTAGATCAAGCTCGTGTCCATGAGCACGCCAAACGTGAGGTCCACCGAAAACGGAAGGTTGCTGTTGACCACTGCCGTGGTCGCCACACCGATGCCTTGGTCCACGGTATAATTGGCTGGATTGGCAAGCGAGCTGCCGTCCATGAGCTCATTGAAATAGACGGTGATCGTCGTGCGGCTCGTGACCAGAGCGCTCAGGATCTGCGGTGCCTGTGCATCGGCAAATGTACCGACCACGGTATTGGCAGCGCCGGGCGTGGCGCCATTGGCACTGAGCGAGGCGCGCCAGTTGCCGCCGTTCATGCAATCATAGGTGGCATCGACGCGTTCCATGGACCACCCACCGTCTTCCTTGTTGGTATCCTGGTACCAACTCAGGTCATAGTAGGCCAGGTCCATCAGTTGCCCTGCGGCATCGTAGAGTTCCAAGCTGTCGCCGTCATTGTTGAGGCCCGGCATGCCAGAGACCGCGATTGCATCCCCAAAGGCTGAATAGTCCAACTGATCCCCGCTTGCGCACAAGATCACAAAGGCACCTGGGAAGAGGTTGAAAGCGGGCAAGGTACCGATGTCGTTGCGGTCGGTGAGTTTCCAACCCGCCAAGCTCACCACATTGGGGCCATTGTTGTAGAGTTCGATGAATTCACCGTCGGGCAATGTGCCGATGGCTGGTGACTCATCGGGATAGATCTCGTTGAACACGATCTGGTAGCGGTTGGCATTGCCTCCCAGCACAAACTGCCCAGTGAGCGCACCGGCAAGGTTGCCCTTGCAATCGGCCATGTTGCTGATGGTCACGGTGTAG